>NZ_DKXK01000071.1:15347-20519 GCF_002492185.1 Lactococcus sp. UBA7128 | reverse complement strand
TATTTACGAAATGTAATCATAACATTATTGTTACAGTGCTATCTCTAGAAAGAATTCTTATTAAAAAACACCACCAATATCCTAATTATCACCAAAAAATCAATCCCATGATTTCGGATTGATTTTTGCTTTTTTCTAAACTTTATGTTTATCTGATTCCAAAGATTGTTTCTTCTTCATGAGTCCCACTAGGGCAAGAAGTAAGATGCCTGATGCAGTTAAAGTCAAGTCCAGAGTTTCTCCTGTTTTAGGGAGTTCCTTGGCTTTCTCTGCAACTGAAACTTTTTCAGAAATAACTTCAAGTACAAAGTCTTCTCCACTTTCTTGCGGAACTGCTATAAGCTGAGGAGGTGGAAGAGGGCTCTCTTCTTCTAATCCTACCTGAGTTTTTTCCTCTGGAATTAACTGCTCTTCATCGATACTATAAGCTCTTAGCTGAGTGATAGTATCGCTATTTCCCGCTTGGTCAATCACAGATAAAACTGCAATCACGCGTTGATCTGAATCTGTCAATAAGTCTTCCATACGCACATCCACTTGCCAAGAACCATCTTCGTGTAACTCGACAAAATAAGTCATATTACCGACAAGCACTGCCAGACTAGCCTCTTTGACATCTATTGGCAGGCTGAAACGTCCCCCTATCACAGCAGTAGCCTGCGCCTGCTCAGTAAGAGATACATAATCGTCATGCGCCACATGAAGAATTTCTAAAGTAGCACCTTCCAGTGCTTCCGTATCGTGATCCACTGTATAGCTTAAACTGTCTGAACTCATGGCACTATTATTGGCGCTATCCTTAGAAGTCAAGATGGCCTCAATAATCAAATCTTCATCTTGCAGTAAATCTGCCGTTGAAACTTCTAAAGACCATGAGCCGTCTAGCGCAACAATTGCACTATAAGTTTGATCGTAAACTTTGAGCAGCAAGCTATATTCAGCCGTGTCCGTAGGCAGCATAGCGTGACCCGTAACTGTTATTTTTTCTTGGGCTTGCTCCAAGAGTGTCAGGTGATTATCTGTCGCAATACTTTCGATAGTCACGCTGTTGCTATGTTCCTTATCCTCTAAAACATCATCGTCTAAGATAATCTCATTAGCCGGTGGTAGGATACGAATAGGCAAGTCCGTCTCTGAAATAAGTGCATCACCATCTAAGTCCAAATGTGCTGTTAAGATAATAACTGTAAAGTTTTCATCTGGTTCAACGATTGAATCTTGTGTAGTATTGACAAAAACAGTCACTTGCTTTTGTCCCGCTCTAATCCAAATCCCGCCCGTAAGATCTTCAAAATCATCACCTGCACCAGCACTGCCGCCTAAACTTGTAAATGTTAAATAGACATCATAGGGCTGTTCCTGATCCAGACTAAAGATAAACTCGGCCTGCTCTCCCTCTTTAATGGTAGGGTTATCAGTCACCCGAACCGTTGGCAAAGGGAGGATGGCGAACACTTCACCATCTGATGCGGTGTTGCCTGCTTGATCTACAGCAGTCGCTGTGGCAGTCAAGGAAACAGAATTTCCTTCTAAGAACAGGCTGTAGTCAATATTAGTAAGGGACCATTGACCGTTGACAACATTGACCACATAAGTTTTTTCATCTCCCAGTGCCGAAACCAGTGTAACAGTTACTTCCTGCCCCTCTTCTATATCTTCCACATAGCCTGTAATGTTCAAGACTTGGCTTTCATAGATGGTGCTGACAGGATTGATGTGAACTGTAGCTCGAGTATCTATGACAAAGCCCGAACGATCATTGTCCTTAATGCCAGCTTGTGCCTGTGTTTTTACAAGAGGTAGCGCTAAGAGTTGATTCCCAATATGTACTTTTGCTGAAAGCAACTGCAAGCTATACTTTTCCTCATCTGCTTCGTCAAAGCTATCATCGAGAGTCGCGACATCAACAATAACTGAAGTTTGTCCTGCTTTGAGAACAACTACTCCTGTTTTTGCGATGAAGTCTGAACCCTCACTGGCAGTTCCAGACTGCGTTTGATAAGTAATCTCTGTATCATATTCTAGAGCGGTTTCCAAACTGATAATAAACTGGCTTGTTTCACCCTCAACAACAGTTTGCGCATCAAGTATGTCGATACTTGGAAAATCAAGAACAGCCGTAACCCGCACATTACTTGTTTCGTTACCCGCTAAATCAATGGTCCAAGCCGATAAACCAAGCGCTCCAAGTTTGAAATCAGAGGAGGAAATCCCTAAAACTTTCCATTTGCCATTTTCTACGACAGTCGTAAAATACTTTGAAGTTAATCCATCAGTTACTGTAAGTTTAACCGTTTGTCCGTCTTCAACATCTGTGACTGTACCATAAACATCAAACAGTTGACCTTTATAAATGCTATTGCTTGCGTTTATTGGATTTGCATCAAAATCAATCCCTGCATAGACATCCGCTTCCCATGGTGCAACCGCAATAGGACTCGTATTTCCTGCTGGGTCAACTGCTTGGGCTGTGATATTTCCTGAGGATTGCTGTGCATTGCTTTCTACAGTCCAATGTCCAGCTGCATCTAGAGGCACGCCATCAGTCATCGTTCCGTCAGGCCAAGTAATTGTAATCGTTGTCCCAGCCTGAAACACTCCACTCATACTCCCTGATGCTGTAGGAAGGCGGTCATTATCGGCATCCGAAATATAGATAGACGGCTTGCTTGGTGGAGTAATATCTGCATATTGCGTGCTGACTGTCACACTTGCATTACCCGCAAGGTCAATAGCAGTGACACTTAGCGTACCGCTGCTTTGAGAAGTTGGGCTCTCTACAGTCCAAATTCCCTCTGTATTGACAGGAACATTAAATGTTTTTGTACCGTCTGGCCAAGTGACCGTGACAGTCGTGTCTAGTGCAGATGTACCTGTAGCGTTGATTCGGTCATTTCCGTCTGGGTCAGCAGCAACGATAGTTGGTGCTTCAGATACTTGTGCCAGTAGCGGCTCCAGCTGCTGCTCTCCACTCAAAGTTTGTTCAGAAATAGAGAGCACTTCTCCTGTTTGGACCTTATAAGTTACAGCAGTAGGAAGACTACTCCTATCTGCATCCAAATTTTCCTGAGTGGGGGCTTGGTCAAATAGAACAAAGTTATTGTCCTCAAGAAAGGCCTGTGTATCATCGTAAACAAAGATTTCAAGATTGAAAGCAATGTCATGTCCGTCAATGGCAACAACGGCTGACATATTATTTACACCGACAGGTGTACCCGCCTCGCGCAGTTGTATAAATAATGCCTCTACAATCTCATCAACATAGCCATCAATAATCGTTTCCGATGTGTTGGCATAGATAGCAGCCGAGGCCGAAATCAAAAGTGAACGCTCAATCTCAGCCCTTAAGGTAGCATCATCAGCCCTGTTCGAAATGGCAAAATTACTGAGCTGCTTCGCAATAATCTCTTGACTGCTTTGTTCTGCTGAAACCTTTTTAACTGGCCATACTGTTCCAACAGCAGCACCTAAGCCAGCAGCGACTGTAGCTGTCATCAGGACATTACCAAATTTTTTCAAGCGTTCCAACCTTGCTTCTGGGCTGGAATAGCGTGTGTGTGTTGTGTGCATAAAAACTCCGTTCTAATTATATTTTAACTTTGCAATCATTATCTCATAATTATCAAAAGTAAAAAAATAATATAAGGCTTGCACATTTTTAGGAGCAAATCACTATTTCTGAATATAAAAAAACTCCCGAGGAGTTTTTTCATTTATAAAATCATTATTTTGTTTTTTCTGTTAATTTTTTCTGTAAAAATTTATCGTAATTTCGTACAGATGGGGTGAAATAAAGGAGAAAAGCTGATAATATACCACCGAAGCCTGCGATGATAAGCATGTTTTGGACACCGATAGAGTCTGCAACAGGTGCTGCAAAAATAAGTCCTATAGGTCCAGCAAAACTCATCAAGGCAGAAACAATCCCCATGACACGCCCGAGGTATTGTGGTTCAAAAGACTGCTGTGTAAGCGCCATATTCATAGTATTAAAAATCTGTCCGACAACACCCGCTAAAACGTTAAGGACAAGGAAAATCCAAAAGCCCGTCATATTTCCAGGGAGGAAACCAGAGCCACCAATGGTCAAACCTACTACTAGATAAGCCATAATAATCCAAGGCATCCGATCTTTAACCTTACCAAAAATACCAACAGCAAAAGAGCCGACAAGCATCGCTGCTGCATAAAGAACTTCTACCCAGCCCGCATGAACAATTGTCCCACCAAAATATTTCGTCGTTACCAAAGGATAAAGACTCATGGCTGGCATAAAGAGAAGCATGAAGAGAGCCCCGATGAGTGTCATCTTCCACATCGGTTTATTGTCCCTTAAAATATTGAAGCCTTCTTTGGCATCTCTGAACACAGCAATTTTTTCACCCTGCGTAGAAACTTCAGGAATTTTGACCAGAAGCAGCATACCAGCCCCTAAAATAAAACCAATGACATCAAGTAGGATAACCCAATGAATAGGAAAGGCAGCAACCATGAAAGCCCCAATACCTGGAGAAACGATGAAAACTAAGGACTGAATCATCCCAAACTGCCCGTTTACTCTAGTAATTTCATGCTTAGGTACCATGGTAGGCATGATAGATTGGACGGTTGGCATTTGAGCGGTTTGTGCCACTGCACGAATCCCAATAGTGATAAAGACCATCCACAGGGGATATACATCATGATTAATACCATAAATAAAGAGCCCTAAGGCGATAACAGCAACGATGGCATCATAGAAAATTAAAAGAAATTTCTTGTTTATACGATCGATAAAGGGACCGACCAAAGGACTAAGAATAGCCATCGGTAGCATGCCAACCAAGGTTGCGATAGCAAGGACAGATTCTTCACCAGATTCGAGAGTAAGATACCAGATAATTGCATATTGGACAATCATCGATGTTACCCCGGTTAAGAGTTGCCCTATTAGAAACAGGTAAAAATTCTTTCGCCAGTTTTCTGGTTTGATTGTAGTTGTATTCAATTTATATTTTCCTTCTTCATAAAGTCAAGTATTCTTTTTCAGTTATAGCAACTTTTATTACAAACTCCTCTTCAAAGCGCTTTATTATTCTATCATATTCGTCTCACATAAACAAAAGGAATGAAAAAGATATTTTTCTGGAAAAATTAGTGAAAAAACAAATTCTTTTACGTACTAATATATGG
>NZ_DKXK01000071.1:0-15087 GCF_002492185.1 Lactococcus sp. UBA7128 | reverse complement strand
TATATGGAGAGGATTTATGAGCTTTATCAGGAATAAATAATTTTTATTTTTTGAAGTCTTTTTATGTTTATTTTTCCAACGCAAAGAGAGTTCAAAAGAGAGGAGGATTCACTAGAAAGTTCATAAAACTTAGAGAAAAATAAAAAGTTATACGCAGACTTTTCTAAACCCGTCAGACAGTGGTTAAAAGAAAGGTTTATCAAGTAAAAATGATGTGGAAATTTCCGCATAAATGTCGTTAAAGGAGACAATGATGATAAAAAACAGAGCAAAATTTTTTACAACAATAGGAATTTTAATCTTAAGTGCAGTGCTTGCAGGATGTTCCAAAGGAGACACAAATAAATCAAGCACAGCAGCACCCGAACAAAGCAAGACAGAAGAAAAAACACCGTCTTTTAATTTTATTGCTAATAAAAATCAACCTGAAACAGTCAATGACTTTTTACCTATCTTCGCTCAACAGTTGAAAAAATATAATCAGGTTGCTGAAAAAATTTGGCCTAACAGTGCCGTCACACAGATTCCTGTTGTTTTAGAAGACACGGACAGTAAAAAGATGTGGAAAATCACTCCAGATGGGCAAATCAGTGATTTTTCTGACAAAGATGCAGAAGATATGAATGTTAACCGCTCTGAATATCCAGGGACTTGGGGCTACTATGGCAAACAGTTTGGAAAGTTCGGAGTAGATGCAAACTATAGTGTACATGGCAAGGAGCTTAAGGGCGGAGGAATGTATTTCTCACTCAATAATGCTGCACTTAAGGATAAGAAAACATGGAACCGCTATCCACATCTTGGCACTTACGATGCCTTGGTCTTTGTCTTGCATGAAAATTTCCATATCTTTGAACAGGAGAAATGGGACAAGTTACCTGAAGAAGAAATTGCAAAAATTGGCTCCAAAAAAGATCAACATCTTGATAATGTAGAAGCCCGAGTCCTTCGTTATCAATTGATCCAAGAGCTAATGAAGGCTGTTGCGCAACCTAACGACCAAGCTTTAGTTCTCAAAGCTCTTTCAACTTATAAAGAATATGAAGCAAAGCACAAGGCAGACTTTGATGCTGCACAATATTGGGATCGCGTAGAAGGATCTGCTCAGTATATGGAAGTAATGGCTGCTCTCCAAACCTATTTCCCAGATCAGCTTAAGACGGACGATGATATTGCTCAAGCTGTCCAAGCATTAGGGAAGCAGACGAAAGGTTATGGAAAATCAACCGGAAATGTGGAAGAAGCTTATGATGTTGGTGCTTTCGCAGGTTTTTTATTGGATCGCTATGATACCTCATGGAAGACTAAACTTATGAAGGATAAAAATACAACACCAATAAGCTTACTCGCTCAACATTTTCAGAAAGAAAAACTTCCTGATTATAAACCGCTTAGTGAGGATGATAGAAATAAGCTCCTAGAGCAAATATCAAGTAAGAAAAAAGAGCTTATCACTTATCAAAAAGAATCATTAGAACAAATGAAAAAAGATCTTCAATCAATCGAAGACCCTCAACAGAAAGCGGAATTAGAAAAAGAAATCAAAGCTCTCGAAGAAAAAATTGCAGCCTTAGAAAAATAATCTAAATAAAAAAGACAAAATCATACCTCTTGAGTAAACATTTAAGAGGTATGATTTTTCATTTTATAATATCTTTCCATTCGTGCACTTAATGTATTTCCTGCTCATCCTCCCTAATGGCACAAAATACTTCAAAAGCTCAAAGTTTTCTTTTAAATCAGTGATATAACAAACAGTACTGCAATAAGCAAGACTAACAGCAAAAGTGATTCCCATATGATGAGAGAAAGCAAGGGATTCAGGCCTTTGATATGTAACCGATCCGCAATCCCATCTAATAAATTCTTATTCATGTATATAATATATCAAAAAGTTTAATGCTTTGCAATATGATTTCTTTATTTTTTCGTAAATATTTCCAAAATTACATTTCTCCCTTGCACTTCCTTTTTCATCTCACACAAAAAAGCTAGGAGTTCAACATAAATGAGTCTCTTTTTATACTCCTTCATGCATTTTTTCAAATTCTTTTTCCACAAAATATCCCGACAAGAAAATCGCAAAAAGTATCCCTATCATTCCTAAGAGCATTGCGGCCATGTCCGCCAGAAGCAGTTTGGAATTTATTATTTCTGCAAAGCTATAATGAAGTCTTACAAACCAAAGGATAAGACTAAGTGATGAACCTAATAATCCAAAAAACAATGTATTTACAGCAGTGCCAAGGATTTGTTGAGAAATTATAAAGCGTTGTTCTTTAAACTGGGCCAGTGACATCTGCGCATCTTGTTCGACAACTTCAGATAAACTAGCAACAAGTGCCATAGCTGCCTCTGCTACTGCCCCTAACATCGAAATAACCATAACCACAATTGCAACATTGGAAAAATTCAAACCAATAGCCAAAGACAGTTCCTCGAGTTCTTCCGTATCCTCAATTGCAAAGCCTTGGAGATTACCCAAATATTGGACAAGAATAGCTAAAATCATCAGCGTAAAAACAACAATAAGACTTGCTTTGAAAGAAATATTGGTCACCCTGTTGTCATCTGAAGACATATATATAGCCACTGCTAAAATTAAGACAGATGCAACACATAAAAGAATAAATGTATTCGCCCCCCATGACAGGAGCGTTATCATAAGAAAAATCAGAGCAAAGTTGATAAATAATCCGAAAAGGTTACGCATCCCTTCCCCTCCAGAAACGAGGACAAGCAAAAGTGCCAAAATGAGAAAGAGAACCATTAAACTATTCATTTTATTGTCTCCCTTCTTAAAGCAAAACTTGTCACAAAAGCCGTAATTGGCACTGCAAGGACAATGCCGATAGCAGAGATAATCGTCTGTAAGAGCCCCAAATTAAGCGCCGTTCCAGCAATATAACTCCATGTGTTGCCGTTTCTCAATAAGAGCAAGGTCATCGAAATCGTTTCTGCCATAAAAATCATAAATAGAACATTAGTTAATGTCCCGATAATTTCTTTCCCAATTTCCATTCCTGACTTTACATAATCCTTCTGGGTCATGTTAATATCATGGGCTTTGTTTTGACGATAAAGACCAAATAAACCTGCGACAATATCTCCTGTACCATCCATAATTGCTCCGAGTACACTTATGATTGCTCCGACAAAGAAAAACAGGATAGGGTTCTGTGTCACATAGCTCATATTTTCAAAATGTACACCTGAATTTCCTGTGGCCTTCAAAACAGAAAATGTCAATAAGAAAGTTAAGAGGCTTGTTAAAAGGGTTGTTAATAAGGTAAGGAACATCTGCCGTGTAAAGCCCAGTACAAAGCTCAAAGAACTGAATACGAAAAGAAAAGCTAAACAAGAAAAGATAATCAGAGCATTGACAGAAGTAAAATGAATGTCAGCAGCAAGAGCCAAGACAAAGTAAAGGAGGTTTAATGCGAGCGAAACAGTTAAAAATAGAGAAGCACGCCAGCGAATAAAACTTAGCAGTAATCCAATAAAAAGTACTGCTAAACTTACAATAACCGCATCACGTTTTTGTCCGACAATTTGCATTTTACCTGCGCTTTTTCGTAGAAGAATTTTTTGATTTTTACGAAAAATTTGTCCTGTTACCTGAGACTGATTTGTGATATTTTGTAAATGTAAAATTTCATTTTTTTGAGCTGTATTGAGCAGTTTAACCGTAAGGTTTTGCTGTATCTCTGTGTCCTTGTTACCAAAATTATCATCTAATGTTGTCTTTCCAACATGCTTTACTTCTTCAATAATGCCCAAGGGCTCCTGATAGAATTGAGCATTGTTATCCACGATAAGAAAAGCTGCCACTGCAGCTAAGCAGGGCAGAAGAACTTTTTTCAGAAAGAGTTTACTCATCATCTTTTACCACAGCTAGGACAACGAAATAGCCCAGTAAATAAATCACAGCAAAGCCGAAAATCAATCCCATTGGGAATTTTGTCTTAGGCTGCCTTTGCGAGATAGAAAATCCAAATGAAGCTTGCTTATCGTTAGGAAGCTCAATCAAATAAGGATAATCCAAATTTTCAGTATTGGTCATCAGAGACATGATAACAGGAACTTTTTGTATATTTTGAACCTGCATGCGGTACTGACCAGCAGTCATGTCTGCTCTTAACACAGTTATCGCATCTTCTGGAAGTATGGCTTGCTCAGCCACTTTTTTCCACCCACCTGCTTCCTTTTTCTCAATAATCAGCTTCATTTCCATAGTTGCATAGGATTTGAAATCAATATGATTGGCAAAGGTAGCGAGCTCAAAAGGTTGAGAAATACTTTCTCCTGCACCAAGTTCAATGCTCCCCTTACTGTAACCAAAGTGGTTTAGGGAATGTTGTTGCGCATTGACAGTAATCTTCTGCTTAGGTTGCACCTGCATTAAGGTGAGCATCAATCCCAATGACAAAAGTGACAGCACTGGATAAGCTATTTTTAAAAGCTTCTTCTTCCCTTTTTCAGGTTTAAATAGTGCTTTTTCAGAAAAAATCTTATCAAAACTCAGTGCAGCAGCAAGTATAATCAACGCAATTGTCATAAATTGATAACGCGGTTTCACTTCCCAAAGTAAAGTATGAAAGAGCGTAATCCCCATCGTCGTCAAAATAGAGAGAGAGAAAACCGAGATTTCTTCCTCTTTTGATTTCCAAAGACGATAAACAATGGCCAGAAGGAAAATAGACATAAGTGCTTTGGCATAGGTTGAAATAAAGATATTAACAGCACCGATATTATCAATCAGCCAACCCGGACCTCTTGTCCAGTTATAGTGACCAGAGAAAAGTTGATAATCTGTTGCTGTGGCAAATGTTCCGCAAGACCACAGCTGCCCAAATTTTCCAAGGAGAAGCACCGGAATCATCCAAGGCTTCTGTCCCAAATATGCGAGTCTCTCTTTTATTCCCGCAATATTTGCATCTTTTGCTGTCTCGAAACCAAAGTGATTGAGCGTATAGTCACGGTCGGCAGGAGTCCAAGTTCCCATCGAATCCGTATTAAGAGCTTCATAAATCCAGTTGATGGTTGGAAAAACATCCGGACCTTTGAGATCGTATTGCATCACGCTCGCCAAACCACGGGTTACGCCCATGGCTAAAATAATTCCTACAAGAGAAGCTAAAAGGAGTTTAGTAATAGAAAGCCACAATTTTTTATATTTTTGACGCTGACTAAAAGCCACCAAGCCGAGTATTGCTAAAGCAACCAAAACAATAATAATATTTGGACGGGCCAAGTATCCTACTGCAAATAGGAATGCTGTGCTGATAAATTGCCAAACGCCAAATGTCTCTGTTTTTTGTAGTTTATCAAACTTAAGTGCAATAATCAGTAAGACTAAAATCGCAAAACCATCAGAGTAACCAACTCTTAGAAGAAAATCGTAATTCATTGGAAGAATGACCATGATTAAGGCAATAAAGGCTGCGAGAGCTGCTCTTTTCTTCCAAAGAAAACGAATCATCAAGACCCAAATGCTCGTATTAATAAAAATATTAAAAGCATAAAAAATCACATAATAAGACACATGAAACAGTTGAGCAAGTTTCATAAAGCCAACGTTCAGAGCAACTAAGGGAAGAAGGTTGGGATATTGTCGAATCCAAACATCCCAAACCATATCCCCTTGCATAATGCGTGTCGCTTGAGCTTGTATATGCCAAGGGTCTCCGAAAACCATCATGTGAATCTGAGTAACAGAAATAATCTGAAACAAGAGAAATACTGTAAAAAAGGCGAAAATAAATATTTTCAGTCCTTTTTTATTCATCTTATGGAATTTTTGATAGGCAAAACGGAGAAGGAAAAAGAGCAAAGCAGCCAGCAATAATACGGAAATCGGTTCTAAAAAACCCACATCTGTATAGGGCTGTATAGCCATAAGCGCCAAGGCTGCAATAAAGAGCCCCAGCAAAATACGATACATGCTTTTATTCAGAAAGTCCATTTTTCCTCCTATAAGATTTGATAAAGTCAACCAGACCCATAGTTGCTAAAACAAGCATTACTGGCGCAAAGTTATAAAGGTAACGTGAGTTAGCTTCCCAAAGCAAGAGAAAACCTGTAAGACCTACCATTGAAAGTCCAACAATAAACCACTCTGTTTTATGTTTTTTGAAGATGCCCAAAAAGATTTCATACCACATAAGTGGAACAATAGCCAGCCAATAAAGGGTTTGAGCCGCTTTGAGCAATAACCAGCCCGTGATATTGCCTTCTTCTGGAGCAAAACTTGTCCAGTCAAAGTAACGAAAAACAAAGGGATTAGAATGACGATAGGTGTAAAAGAAGCTACTCAGATCACCATTAAACCATGTATACATAATCTTACGCCAGAGCTGTAATAGAATATCAAAAACGCTCATCTCTCTCAGATTATTTTTAAGTCGTTGTACAATCCCCTCTTTCTTAGATTCTACGTCTGTAAATGATTGGGAATAAGCTAAAACGTCTGGATTAAAGCCACCGTATTTATTGATGGGATCAAAGGACATTGTAATCCAATGAATCATCGGCAAATTGTAGCGATCATTGGCTGACTCTGAAAATGCTGGGTCTGAGGAAACAACAGACTTAACCCCTTGGTGAACACCAACAAAAAGAAGTGCTGCAATAGGCAGCATGATAAGGAGCTTCTTCCATTTGCGATTAAGGATGAGGAAACAGAAGACAGCAATCATCGGAATGAAAACCGTTGGCTTTATACTAAATCCTAGAAATACAACTAAGCAAGCAGCAATCCACCACATAATCATCTTGCTTGTTTTTTCTGCTTTAAGGGCATAAACCATAAAAAGCAAACCGAAAATAACAAAAGGCAAAGTAGCGGTATCGGTATAGAGCTGGGCACCGTAGATGTAAAAAGGGAAAAATCCAAAGGCAACCAAATTATAGAGCAGAGCCATTTTAATAGTGGATATCTTTTTAATCAAGAGTGAACCACCTAAGACAGAAAGGCTCGTAAGAACTGCTGCTACAGCTGTTGTCGCTAAAATAAGAGAAGAATAGTTCCTAAAAGGTGCAAAAATCGTATTATAAATTATCCCGAAAAATTGATTATTAGGATAGCGCAAGAAATACAAAAGTTGGTTTTCTGTCATTGGCAGATTTATAAAGGAACGGCCGCCCAAGTAAAGGCTGTTTCTCAAAACGACAAAGAAATCCCAGTCATGTGCCGTGTCAGGGACATGAATAATAAAGAAAAAAGGAACGAGCAATACTGCAAGACCTAAAATCCACATTGACATTTTATAGTAACGTTGGAGTTTATTTTCTGTCAGAGTGGCTATTTTTTTGAATGAGCGATAAACGAAAACCATGTAGGCTGCTGCGATAAACATACAGACATTCCCTAAAATGAAAGCTGTAATATACTTCTCATTCCAAGCGGGCGTTTCCATGATTACATAAATATTTGTTCCGAGCCAAAGAAGGCCAAAAATAATTGACCAAAAAATCTTAAACTTTTTCGGATCTTTTAAGTGCTGATGTAGTGTATTCAACTTTATTTTCCTTTAGTACATTTTGTAGAAGTTGATTGGATTTTCCCAATACAACAAACTGATATTCCTTGCCGATATAAATAAATCGAAGCGTTCTTGGCGTAACTTTAACGGAGCTCATGTAAGCGAAATCTATTTTGAGCATTCCTAATCGAAAATCCCGAGAAAAATGCAAGGCATCCTCTGCAGCAAAAAAACGACGCTGCCTCACTAAAAAGTAAAAGGCAAAAACTAGAAAGACAAGGATAGAGATTTGAAACCAATTTGTCCGAAGATTATTTTCATAGAAAAGCACTTGCTGGAAAGAAAGAAGAATAACCCACCATATCCAAGCTATTTTATAAGCATTTGTCAAAGGCTGAAAATATCCTGATTTCATAAAAGTTTACTTTCCTTTCTCAACTTTTTTAGCTGTGGAAGATGTTCTATTTGTGCCGTTCTTTTCCGCATTTTTCACTGCTTCAGCTTCTTCCTGTGCCTTTTGAGCTGCCAATACAGGATCATTAAAGAGATTCACAGAAGAAACGCCCTGATTTTCTGACAGAAGGGATGTCGAACGTGCTTTCAGCACATCTTGTTCCTTTCTCAAACGTTCCCGTGTTGAGTTTACGCCATAACTAAAGCTTCCTGGTTGCACCGGTTCAAATCCTGGTGGCGTATAGAAGCGCAGCAAGTCTTCCGTATTGAAAGTATCAGACATGTCTAACATCTGATTAACTTTTTCCTGAATACTGTCCACATACTTTTGTTGCTGCTCTGTCAGCGTCAAAACTTCTCCTGTTTTTGTATCATGATAAACAGAACTTGTTGCACTTGACTTAGTGATTGTAGGCGTAACAAAACCACGATTTCGAAGCGCTACAAATTGCTCACGATTTGGTGCAAATGCATCCTGACCAAACTGGATATAATCCTTGGTTGAAATTCCTAACAAGTGTTCCAAGGTTGGCATAACGTCAATTTCACCGATGTACTCATCACTGATATGTCCTGTTGTTTGTCCCGGAATATCAATCATGAATGGTGTACGCTGCATCATTGTGTTATCGTACTCTGTCCAGTCTTCTGCATTTTTACCAATAAATGGTGCATAGTATTTTGTATCTGAACCAGAAATACCATAGTGATCGCCATAAAGGACAATGATCGATTTTTCATAAAGTCCTGATTTTTTCAAATAATCAAAGAAATCTTTAACTGATGAATCTAAATAATTTGCAGTTACAAAGTAATTATCAACAACTGAGTTGCCAGATCCTCCCTCTAAAAGTTTCGGATTTATTTCAAAATCTTTCAGCCCTGTGTAAGGCGTGTGATTCGTAACAGTCAGATATTTCACATAAAAAGGTTGTTGTAACTGTTCAAGATACGGAATAGAATCCTTAAAGAAATACTTGTCCTTTATGCCCCAAGCCGTTGAGTTATCCGGTGTGAGATTAAAGAAAGATTGGTCAAAGAAATTTTGATAACCCATATTGCGGTAAACATTGTTACGGCTGTAGAAGGACCCAACGTTTCCGTGGAAGACTGCACTAGAGTAACCCTCTTTTTGCTGCAAGATGGCCGGCATGGCTTGGAAGGTCTGTGTGCTGCCCAGACTTGAAAAAAGTGAACCTGAGGCTAAGCCAAATGTAGACGTTTCAAGCATTGTTTCCGCATCTGATGTTTTCCCTTGTCCAACTTGATTGAAGAAATTAGAGAAAGAATAAACAGAAGGATTATTGTTATAAAGTGAATTCAGGAAAGGTGTAACTTCTTCACCGTTTACTTTCATATTGATGACATCTTGCTGCAGGGACTCAAGATGAATTACAATGACATTGCGATTTTTAGCAATACCGAACATCTCATCGTTGGGGGCAAGATAGCGTTCTTCTTGGATATAATTTTGAACCTTAGTGAAGTCAGTTTTTGAGGCCATGGCTCGCGTTTCATTAGATACATGCGTATACCAACTGTTTGTTGCTAACCATGGACCCAAACCCAGATAACGTACAATATAAGTCGCATCATATTGCGCTTGGCGTGAAACTAAGCGATGTTCTGTCAAGTCTGCCATCCAGAAGTTCAAGCCGAAAATCATCACAGATACGCTGAAAATTTTAAAAGCATAGAGCGTTGTTGGACGTCGTTCATCCATTTTGATCTTTTTCGTAAGGAAAAGGATGAGGATAAGGACAAGGTCAATCCAGAAAACAAGGTCAACCCATGAAACAGCAATTGCTCCTAGGTCAAAACCTTTACCTACCATACCTGCTCCACCTGTAAGTGTATTTAAAGTAAGAAAATCCGAAAATTCTCGGTAATAGAGAACATTCCCATAAACGAGCAGGTTCCCGATAAGGTTCATAAGGAGCAGACCCAAATAGAAAAGTTGCTTCCTTTTGACAAACAATACTAAACTAAAGAAAATTGCTGTGAAGCCTATCGGATTAACAATGACTAACAAATAATCTGCAAGCTTTGAAGAGTTTAATCCCTTAAAAACAGAGAAATAAGCAATCATGGTTTTGACCCAAATAAAGAAGGTCGACCAGCAAACTAAACCTAGCCGTGTATTAAAACTGTTGAATAATTTTTTCAAGGTTAACCTCAATTTATTTTTTATTTGCACAAGAGTAGATTCCTTTTTTACATTAGGAATAATTTTACCAGATGAGTCTTGAGTTAAGCTTAAGTTTTTTACGACCTACCCATTTTCTACTAAATATCATCCTCTAAGCGCACAGAAATAACTTTGGAGACACCTGCATCTGCCATTGTTACACCGTACATCGTACCAGCTGCTGCCATTGTCCCTCGACGATGTGTGACGACAATAAATTGATTAGAGTTATCAAAATGATTCATATAATCACCAAAACGTTTTACATTCGCCTCATCTAAAGCTGCTTCAACCTCATCTAGAACGACAAAAGGAACGGTTCTGACACGCAAGATAGCAAAAATTAAGGCCAAGGCTGTCAGAGCCTTTTCGCCACCCGACATAAGGTTGAGACTTGCTAATTTTTTACCCGGTGGTTGCACTTTAATCTCTACACCAGCTTCGAGTAAGTTCGTGCTGGTCAGCTCTAGGTTTGCCTCTCCGCCCACAAACATTTGTGAAAAAGTCAGTTGAAAACTTTCTCTAATCTGCTCAAAGGTTGATTTGAAACGAATTTCAACTTCTTCGTTCATCTCTTGGATCGTTCCAAGAAGCAAGTCTTTCGCCTCCAGAAGGTCATCTTTCTGCCCACTTAAAAAGGTGTGACGCTTGTTTACTTCTTCAAATTGCGTAATAGCATCCAGATTAATTGGACCTAGTGCACGGATTTGACGTTCAAGCTGGCGAAGTTGGTGCTCTGACTCGGCTAGGTTATCAAGTGAATTAGCTTTTGCTTTTGCCTCATCAAAACTCATCTCATATTCAGTAAAAAGTATGTTTTGACGATTTTTTAAAAGCTTTTCTGCCTGTTCAATTTTTACTTCTAAACGCGCTTTTTGATTATTAAGAGCTTGGTTTTGTTCAAGTAACTCATGATTTTGTTCTTCTAGCTCCTCCATTTGAGCTTGTAAATCCTCGCGTTCAAAGCGTAAGCTGACTAATGTCACATTGCATTCCTGAAGTTTTGCTTCTGCTTCCTCCAGTCTCTTGGCATAGCGATTACGGCTTTCTTCATCAATCTGAGTTGAGTTTGCAGCTTCCAGCTTAGTCATCTCTGATTGAATAAGAACTTGCTCTTCGCTCAAGCGGTCAAATTCCGTTTGCATAAAGCGCAATTCATTTTTTAGGTTTGAAAGTAACATTTTACTCTCATGATAAGCATTGCTTTTTTCTGTCTTAAGCGCATTGAAACTTTGACTGCTTGATTTTACATCCTCTAGCTGACCATCCAGAGCTTGCTTTTCTTCATCAATTTTTTTCAACTCCAGTGAAATTTTTTCATTTTCTTCTGTCAGTTCTTGCAGTACTTGGTGTGATTCTGTACTCTCAGCTCCAGCCACCAAGGTTGCAAGGTCTGATTTTCGCTCTGACAGTTGTTTGAGCTGCAGTTGTAACGCTTGCTCAGACAGGCGTTTTTCTTGAATATCTGAACGCAACTCCGCCACATGATTTCGCAAATTTTGTCTCACAGCTTGCTGTTTTTGCAACTTGTTCTCCACTGCTTTGAGCTTACTTTCTGCTAAGGCGATAACTTCAGTCAAGTGTTCAATTTCTGTACTTGTAAAAGTTGTATTGTTACGCTTTGCGGCTCCTCCTGAGTAAGAACCTCCTGGATTAATCTGCGTGCCGTCTAAAGTTACAATGCGAATCGTGTAGTTCATCGCTCTTGCAATTTGACTGGCATGTTCTGCTGTATCAACAATTGCTGTAGTTGCCAGTAAACTGGCCATAGCGCGCTGCAAGCGCGGCTCAAAATGAACAAGATTTAAGGCTGTATCAATAAAGCCTTCCATATTTATTAGACGCTCATAATTACGAAATTCACGTGGTTTAATCGTTGTCAAGGGCAGGAAAGTGGCACGTCCTAAACGTTTTTCACGTAAGTAGGCAATGGCTGCCTTCGCTGCCTCTTCGTCTTCAACAATAATATTTTGACTTCCAGCCCCCAAGGCAATATCAATAGCCGTCGTATATTTCTTATCAAAAGTCAGCAGTTCCGCAACAACTCCAACTATCCCACCTAGGTTTGAAGCTTGTGTCATTACGGCACGAACCCCTTGAAAGAAGTTACTGTGACTCTCACGGATATTTTCCATACTTGCCAGATTAGCCTTGTATTTACTCAGCTGTTGCATCTGGTCATACATGATGTTCTGCACGTGACGTTCATTTTCAGCATGCTGTGCTTCTTCTTCGGACTTTTCTTCCAATTCTTTTTCTAAAAGATGTATAAGCTGAGTTAAATCGCTCAACGATTTCTCAATTTGGGTTAATTCTGCAGACACAGCTTGGAATTTTTCCGTATTTTCTCGTACATGTTCATCGGATTCCATGAGACGACGTGAAATATTTTCAAATTCCACCTTATTTTTAGTCAGTTGATTGGAGAGCTCGGCTTCGTGATGTACGAGTTTCAAATAATCTTCACGAAGACGTTCAGACAAGCTTTCTGGATTTTCAGAAAAACGTGCCAGCTCTTTTTCTAACTGTTGGAGTTGAACCTGAGCTTTAACTTCCTGATCTTTCAAGTGTGTTTTTTTCTGCTCGGCTTCTTTCCTTTTGTTTGTTACTTCAAGGAGTTTTACACCCAGCTCATCTATCCGACTTTTCCGCTCTGCTTCTGATTTTTCAGAAGTTGATTTTTGTAAGTCAAAAACCTCTATTTTATGTTGCAGTTCTGCTTTTAGCTCCGTTAAAGTCAAGCTATTATGCTGAAGTTTTTCTTGCTCGCTCTCTACTTTCAAACGTGATTTTTTCAGCTGAACAAGCTCTGATTCATAGTTATTTTGCTGCCCCTTTAATCTTTCCAGCTCCAACTCGGTTTTACTAAGGTCACTCTTAGCTTTTTCGTATTTTTCTTTTTCATCTAAAAGCTGAGCAACAAGGACAGAAAGAGCTAGCTCTGAACGCTCTGCCTCTAAATCTTGAAAGCGCAATGCAACATCACGTTGTGCACGGAGAGGCGTCAACTGACCATTCAGCTCAAAGATGATATCTTCTAAACGGTCAAGATTATCTTGTGTCGTCTTTAGTTTGCTTTCTGTCTCAGTGCGGCGTGTCTTATATTTAAGTACTCCTGCTGCTTCCTCAAAGATGGCACGCCGCTCTTCTGGTTTAGAGTTAAAAACTGATTCGATACGTCCTTGAGAAATGATGGAAAGCGAGTCCCGCCCTAAGCCTGTATCCGTAAAAAGCTCATGAATATCTTTCAAACGACATTTTCGTCCGTTGATTAAAAACTCAGAATTCCCATTGCGATACAAGCGCCTTGTAATTGTTACTTCGCTTTCTTCTTCATAGCCAACAAGGTATTGATCTGAATTATCAAAAGTGACAATGACTTCTGTATAATTCAAAGCTTTTCTTTTAGCCGTTCCAGAAAAAATGACATCAGGCATTTTCCCACCACGAAGCGACTTGGCAGACTGTTCTCCCAAAGTCCAGCGTAATGCCTCAACAATGTTTGACTTTCCTGACCCGTTAGGTCCTACAACCGCTGTGACTCCCTGATCAAATTCGATTTTTGTACGGTCGGCAAAAGACTTGAAGCCGACGATTTCCATTTTTTTAAGATACATGAATTTGACCTTTTATTGCATTTTCTGCTGCTTTTTGTTCAGCAAGTTTCTTTGACTTTCCACGCCCGCGACCAAGTTCTTCACCATTATTGTAAACCGCGGACACAAATTCGCGCGCATGGGCAGGACCAGTTTCTTCCAAAATTTTATATTCAATTACTGTCTCACCATCTGCCTGCAAGACTTCTTGTAAAGTGGTCTTATAATCGATTACCTTAAAATAATCATCTGCTTTCACATGTGGGATAACAACACGGTTGATAAAACGCCTTACCTCTTCCATCCCTGCATCAAGAAAAAGAGCACCAAGGAATGCTTCAAATAAATTTTCCAGATTTGTGTCACGATTACGGCCACCTGTTTTTTCTTCACCATTTCCTAGGCGTAAAAAACGACCAAATTCACACTGACGCGAAAAGTTAGCTAAAGATTCTGTGCGGACAATGCTAGAACGCATCTTCGATAATTCACCTTCAAGTTTATCTGGATAAGTACGGTAAAGATATTCTGAGATGATTAAAGACAGTGCGACGTCTCCCAAAAACTCCAAACGTTCATTGTTTGCAACCTTTGGGAGGCGTTCTTCATTCGTGTAGCTCGAGTGAGTAAAAGCTATTTCTAATAACTCTTCATCGGCAAATTTTATACCGAATTCATCTTTAAGCTTAGTTTGAAGCTCAAACATAAAAATTCCTCCTAATTTTTAGTATTAACTTAGTTATTATACCAAAATTTTGTTTATTTTTGGTATTAACCATAAAGGAAAAGAGAGCTTACTACGATAAGCTCTCATACACTGTCCATACGGGCTAAAATAAAAGACAAGACAAAGCACAGTCCTAACGGTAAAGTAACTACCATAACATGCAAGTCCACAAGTGAAACCAAAATATAAAAGCTGCCAATAATCAACTGGTAAAACTGCCATATTCCACCAGTTGGACGATCCATACGAATAAAAGCAACCCAATTTACAATCATAATGGACATGACAATAACAAGGATTAAGGCAAAGAGTTTCAGCAAAAAGATCCCACTATGCCCCGCAATAGACAAGGTCACTTCTAAGTCTTTGACCTCCCAGTTAACTATGAATCGAATAAAGGCAAACATCATTAATACAGCAATAAGGGTCGTAAAAGCACTCCCAATTAAGGCACAAATTTTCGCTCGTTTCATCTTTTCTCCGTTGTTTTAATGACTGTATTTTATAACTATAAGCTTAAACTAATACTAAAGCAGCATATTTCAAATAAGAGCACAAGGCTTAGACCCCACTTCTTTCTCTAAGAAGAATGCACAAATGGGGTACCACTCGCTACGCTCCTTGCGTATTATCATTCTA
>NZ_DKXK01000078.1:895-6614 GCF_002492185.1 Lactococcus sp. UBA7128 | reverse complement strand
TGACTTGTCAGACTTCCTGACAGCCGTACAGAACGGTTCTATCGATAACAACTGGGGGAACCCGGGACCAAATGACAATGTCCAACCTAACCAAATCAACTTTAGCATCATGGCACCGGGGACCATCTTTACTATGGCCGGGGAGCAGTACCGTTATTTGGAGAATCAAGGGGGTGGGAATCATTTGATTATCCGGAATTATACGACTACATCTAATAATAGTGTTACTTTTACTAATCAGGAAACAGCCTTGAATCTTTGGTATGAAGGGCTTGAATCAACAGTTAAAGCTATGGTTCGACCAGTAGCAGATAGTTTTGAGACGGGAGTTGTTAATCAACATGAACTTAGTTGGACAGGTTCATTATGGGTACCGACCAACCTAGACGATTTTCCAGAAGTTGAAGCAGATGTGACACGGGTTGTTTCAAGTGGAACTCCACGTGCTTTCTCTCTCTCTTTGGCAGACGTGGTACACTTATCAGGTCCAGGTCGTGCTTTTCCTAATCATGAGGGGCGCATGGTTCCAGATGGGGCTGCCGCATGGTGGCTTCGTACTCCTGCAGGAGTAGAGGGGGGAACAGAACGTGCTTGGCGTGTGACTCATAGATATGATGATAATAATCTTGGGCAGTTGCGCAGCGGTTGGAGAACAACCAGTTGGTTGAACATTAGACCCGCTCTCATCATCAATCAATAAAAATTAAAGCAGTTCCTGAAACAAAAACCACTCCATATACGGCGGTCAGATGTGCTGTATGTTGAGTGATTTTTTACTTTAATTTTATTTTTTTAAAATGCGTTTCAGTAAAGAAACAACTAAGAAAAGGAAAACAAAGATTAAGGTAATAGCTGAACTCGCAGGGGCATTAAAATAATAAGAAATAACTAAGCCGCTGTTCATCCCGATAAAACCAATAATAACGGACCAAACCAGTACAGTTTTAAAGGATTTTCCAATAAGCATAGAGATACTTGCCGGCAAGACCATAATGGCAGAAACCAATAACGCGCCAGAAGCAGGAATCATCAATGCAATAGCCAGACCAGTGACAACATTGAAAACTATGGATATTAGACGAACAGGAAGCCCATCTACCAAAGCAGTATCTTCATCGAAAGTCATCACGTAAAGTGGACGTAAGAAAAAGATAAAGCCAGCCAAAACGATAAGCGCAATGACATAGAGCATAATCACCTGTGGTGTAGTAATGGTGACAATTGACCCAAAAAGATACTGATCGATACTGATGCTGGTCTTACTTCCAGCAACATTGATGATAAACATAGCCAGAGCAAGACCTGCAGACATCAGAATAGCGGTCGCTAACTCAAGGTAGTTTTTATAAACAGTACGAAGAAATTCCATAAAAATAGCAGCAATGATAACCACAACTAAAGTTGTCCATGTTCGATTTAAACTCAATAATATACCAAAAGCAACACCTGCGAGAGAAACGTGAGAAAGCGTGTCAGAAAGCAAGGACTGGCGGCGAAGTACCAAAAACACACCAAGGAGAGGGGCAAAAAGTGCAATGGCTGTTGTGGCTAGAAAAGCATTGCGCATAAAGTCATAGGAGAGGATTTCAAGCATTAGGAACTCCTCCTTTTGTATTTTTTGTGCGAGCATTTCCATGAAGTTCAAAACACTCGAACTTACCATTTTTATCTCTGGCTAGATGGATGTTGCGATCCATATATTTCTTGACAGAGTCGGGGTCGTGAGTGACCATAAGCACACTTTTCCCATGTTCGTGCGCAGCATGGGCCATCAGTTCATAAAAGGCATCTGTAGTTACGTCGTCCATCCCAACAGTTGGTTCATCGAGGACAAAAACATCGGGGTCTGAAGCAAAGGTACGTGCAATAATAATACGCTGTTTTTGTCCACCAGAGAGCTCGCCGATTTTTTTATGACGGAATTTCCACATCCCAACAGCCTTAAGGGCGGCCTCCACATGTTCTTCGTCGTGGGCATTAAGCTTGCGAAACCAACCCTTGCGTGGGTAACGTCCAGAGCGTACAAACTCATGAACTGTTGAGGGGAAACCAGCATTAAAACTCGAAATCTGCTGAGGGACATAAGCAATTCTTAGTCGTCTGTTTTGCTTGTCATGCCGTGCAATAACCACTTTACCAGACTTGGGCTTCAAAATTCCTAGTGTAATCTTGATTAGAGTTGACTTAGCAGCACCATTTTCTCCTGTTAAAGTGACAAATTCTCCAGCTTTAACTGAGTAACTCACATCCTCTAATACCGGATTGTTATCATAATAAAAGCTTACATTCTGAACATCAATATAAGGCATAATTTTAATTACTTCCTAAACTACTTAAATTTTTCAGCCAGCCGATTGAGGAAATCTTTAATGACTTCTTGCTCATCAGTTGTATATTTTTGAATAAGCTGATGATAACTATCAAGGGTTGCTGCATGATGAGCTGCATGTTCTTGCGCAATAGGCAGTGCTTTTTCCGTCAAGTTCCATAAAACAACCCGGTCGTCAGTCTTGCTCTTCGTAGGAAAAATGAGTGCCATGTCTTGCAATTTTTTAAGAGCTTTTGTGATAGCAGCAGGGGAAACTGAAAGTGTTTCAGCCATTCGTGCATTTGTAGTTGGCTCCTCACTGAGAAGCATGAGGAGATGCTCCTGGGTTGACGTTAATTTGACATCACTCTGACATTTCCCAAGAAGAATTTCGTGTTTGTTTTCGGCAAACTGCATGACTTGAGACAAGAAATGATCGATTTGATTTTCTAAATGAGTAGACATAATATTCCTCCCTTCATTCATTGGTCAATAATAACACGCATTTCGTTGAATGTCAACCGGTTAATGTTATGGGAGAAGCTATAAAAACAAAGGAAAAAAACGAATAAGGGGCTTGTCATTTGTAATGTGGTATGCTATAATATATCAGTCCGACTTTTGAGATACATTTGTATCTTTCGGGGATTTTTAAGGAGGTACTTTTGCTTGGCAAAAGATGATGTTATCGAAATTGAAGGTAAAGTAGTAGATACTATGCCGAATGCGATGTTCACTGTTGAACTTGAAAATGGTCATAAAGTTTTGGCGACGATTTCTGGAAAGATTCGTAAGAATTATATCCGTATCTTGCCTGGCGACCGCGTGCAAGTGGAGATGTCACCATATGATTTGACACGTGGACGCATTACCTACCGTTTTAAATAACCTGGACATTCGTTGGGTGCGAAAGCACAGTAACCTATAGAAAGGAAGACACAATGAAAGTAAGACCATCAGTTAAACCAATCTGCGAATACTGTAAAGTAATTCGTCGTAACGGTCGTGTTATGGTAATTTGCCCTGTAAATCCAAAACATAAACAACGTCAGGGATAGAAAGGAACTATTAAATTATGGCTCGTTTTGCTGGAGTTGATATTCCAAACGAAAAACGTATCGTTATCTCATTGACATACGTTTACGGTGTTGGACTTCAAACTGCTAAAAAAGTGCTTGCTGCTGCAGGTGTTTCAGAAGATGTACGTACGAAAGATCTTACATCTGATCAAGAAGATGCGATTCGTCGTGAACTTGACGGCTTGAAACTCGAAGGTGATCTTCGTCGTGAAGTAAACCTCAACATCAAACGCTTGATGGAAATTGGTAGCTACCGTGGTATGCGTCACCGTCGTGGACTCCCTACACGTGGACAAAACACAAAAAACAACGCACGTACTCGTAAGGGACCTGCTAAAGCTATCGCTGGTAAGAAAAAATAATCTAGAAAGGAGTTAAAATGGCAAAAATTACTCGTAAACGTCGTGTGAAAAAGAATATTGAAACTGGTATCGCCCACATTCAATCAACTTTTAACAACACTATCATTATGATTACTGACGTTCATGGTAACGCTCTTGCTTGGTCATCTGCAGGTTCACTTGGTTTCAAAGGTTCTAAAAAATCTACACCATTCGCTGCACAAATGGCATCTGAAGCTGCTGCTAAAGCTGCTCAAGAACAAGGGTTGAAAACAGTATCTGTTACAGTTAAAGGTCCAGGTTCAGGTCGTGAATCTGCAATCCGTGCACTCGCTGCTGCTGGTCTTAACGTAACTTCTATTAGTGATGTGACTCCTGTACCTCACAATGGTGCACGTCCTCCAAAACGTCGTCGTGTATAATCGCTAGTGAGTTGCAAAATCACTTTACTTTTCTTTTAGAGGAGACTATACATGATTGAGTTTGAAAAACCAAAAATTATTAAATTTGACGAAACAGAATTTTACGGCAAGTTTGTAGTAGAACCACTTGAACGTGGTTATGGTACAACTTTGGGTAATTCTTTGCGTCGCGTTCTTTTGTCTTCATTGCCTGGGTCTGCTGTGACTTCAATTCAAATTGAAGGAGTTCAACACGAATTTGCAACTATCCCTGGTGTCCGCGAAGATGTGGTCCAAATCATCCTTGCTATCAAAGGACTTGCGATCAAATCTTACGTTGAAAATGAAAAACAAATTGAGCTTGACGTTACTGGACCTATGACAGTAACTGCAGGTGACATTTTAACAGATAGTGATATCGAAATTGTCAATAAAGACCATTATCTTTTTTCTATCGCAGAAGGTCACTCTATGCGTGCTGTGATGACAGTAAACAAAGGTTACGGATATGTTCCTGCTGACGAGAACAAAGTCGAAGGGGCACCTATCGGTACAATTGCTGTGGACTCAATTTACACACCAGTTAGCAAAGTTAACTATCAAGTAGAACCAGCTCGTGTAGGTGGTGATGCATCTTACGATAAGTTGACTTTGGAAATCACTACAAACGGCACAATCGTTGCTGATGATGCTTTGTCTCTCTCTGCGAAGATTTTGACAGATCACTTGAATCTGTTTGTTGACTTGTCAGAAGCAGCTTCAGAATCTGAAACTCTCGTAGCTAAAGAAGAAGTTAAGACAGAACGTGTTCTCGATAAAATTATCGAAGAAATGGACTTCTCAGTTCGTGCCTATAATGGTTTGAAACGTGCTGGAATCAATACCGTAGCTGATATTGTGGAAATGAGTGAAGCTGACATGATTAAAGTCAAAAACCTCGGTCACAAATCAGTAGAAGAAGTCAAAGTAAAATTGACTGACTTGGGCTTGGAGCTCAAAAAACGAAAATAATACAGGAGGAAAAAAATGGGTTACCGTAAACTTGGACGCACATCTTCGCAACGTAAAGCTATGCTTCGTGATTTGACAACTGATCTTATCATCAACGAAACAATCGTTACGACTGAAGCTCGTGCTAAAGAAATCCGTAAAACAGTTGAAAAGATGATTACTCTTGGTAAACGTGGTGACTTGCACGCTCGTCGTCAAGCAGCAGCTTACGTTCGTAACGAAATCGCTATTAAAGATTTCAACGAAGAAACTGAAACTTTCCCAACTGCACTTCAAAAATTGTTCGACGATATTGCTAAACGCTACGAAGGCCGTAACGGTGGTTACACTCGTATCTTGAAAGTTGAACCACGTCGTGGTGATGCTGCCCCTATGGCAATCATTGAACTTGTTTAAGAAGGTTCGGATTAAATAATATATAAGATTACTTATTGAGTGTTATGATGATGGCGCTGTGTTTGAGTTAACGTTTAAACGTTGAGTAGCATTGCTTAGTCTAGCTCTGTCTACCGAGACATTTGTTTCGGTAGTTCACTCAATATGTTTTTTTTTTTTTTTTTGCTTTTTTTTTTTTTTTTT
>NZ_DKXK01000078.1:0-544 GCF_002492185.1 Lactococcus sp. UBA7128 | reverse complement strand
GCTTTTGTTTGTAAAAAATAAGAAAATTTAAAGGAGGATTAATCTTAACTATCAATCTTGCAAAAAATCACTTTAAATACACGGAATTAAAATATTAAAGGAATTGAATTTGTGTTAGAATGTGAAGAAGTAAACAAATGGGTTGTTCTGCAGATAGAATTGCAGTGAATGGAGTCAAATATGCATCAAATTGTTAGAATAGCTATATGTTTTTCATAAAAAAAGGATGGTTTATGGAATCTATATCAATTACTTTAACTTTACGAAGATTGTTTCTTACAGTTATTTATTTTTACTAAGAGTTATCGAAGGAAAATTAGGGTTTATATTTCCAAGATTGGATAAAAAGTTAGTAACCGTACCTTTGGATATAGTACAACAGTAGGTGGAGTAAAATTATAGTGTGAATTTTGAGTCTGTGGTTATAATATTATCTATTGATTTAAAAAATGAGAGACTTAGAAAATGTTTAATTATTTACTAGAAATTTTTCTTTTGATTTATTCAATACATTTAGTATTAAAATTTAGAATGACGTATAAAA
>NZ_DKXK01000019.1:0-36457 GCF_002492185.1 Lactococcus sp. UBA7128 | reverse complement strand
AAAATATAAAAATACCTGTATTTTTAATTGTTAGATGTTTAAATATATTCTACAGTTAATTGAAAAAATTCAAAAAATTATTATTTAAAGGAATAATCATATCAAAAAAATCTCAGTAAATACCTGCTACAGATTATGCTGGAATCGAACCAGCGCTAACAGTTTTGGAGACTGCTGTACTACCACTATACGAATAACCCTTAATTGTGCGGTTTTTCTCCAACCACAATAACACTCTCATTATTAAGCGACTGACTCAATAGGCTCTACTTAAAGGAGCAACTCTCTAAGCTCCTATTGCTTCTCTTTTAACGTCAGGGCTGAGAACGAAACTCACCAACTTTCACATGATACAGATTTAATATGTTAGCAATATAATCTGTTAGGTTGCCTTATGCTACTCGTACTAAGCGCTTTTCTTATACCAGAATTTCTTCTGTTCACGGCAAATCGGATTGTTTTGCAATTACTAAGGTTTTGAAGAAGATTGCAAACTCCTACCACTAACTTAGCCGAACGACCAGTTACTATTTCCTGCGCCGTCCAATTCTATCCAACGAAAAGACCTATGCTCTATGATTATGTTATTGTGGCACGCCTCCATTTTCACACTAGCTTTTACTAGTTCCTCTATCTCTCACGAGCTTTGGATGACTTTCCAGCAGGGCTATCACCATGCCTCATGTTAGCTACTTTAGGTACTTCCACAAGTACCAAAGAAGGCTCTCGGACAAGTATCACCTTGCTTCAACCGAGATGCACAAATGGGAACTTCAGGAATTGAACCTGAGACACATAGAACTTCAATCTACTGCTCTACCAACTGAGCTAAGTTCCCAAATGCTGGTTTTATCGTCCAGCAACGTCTCGCTACGTAAAGTAGCTCCTAACAGCTATGAACAATGTCAGCACTCTTTACTCAACCGAACTTTTTCATGTGTCTTTGCTTATTTGTTCATGATACAAGTATATCACTGAAAACATGGTCTGTTGTCCACATTATGTGCTATTTTTGTCCAACGGATGTGCAAGCATTATGGCTCCAATCCCGACCATCTTATAATCTCTGCTTTTAGCTCTACATAGCGATTATGAACTGTGCTTCGACTCATTCGCATTTCTTGCTCAATTTCCCATTGTTGCATATTCTTTTTCCAGCGGAGTTCACAGATCATCTTGGCATCTGGGTAAGAATGATACCATGCTTCAATCTGGTTCTTCTGATACTTTAGATTGATTATTTCTGGGTCATTCTCAATCTGCTCCTTAAGTAAAATAGCGCGCTCTTGTTCAGATACACCGCTATATGCAGTGCGAATTCCGAGATTATCAATCTTTGATTTATACCTGTATCTATTTTCAATAGCTTCAATACGCTTGTCAATAAACCCGTTCACATAATCACGAATAAGTCGATCTATTTTGTCAATCTTAGCCATTATTAACACCTCCAAAAATGATATAATAGTGTTAGTAACATAGTATTTGTCAAGCCCGTCGCCAGCGGGCTATTTTTAATGTAATAAATTGTCTAAATTTCCTGTTAACATTGCAACAATCACAATTGCACTTAAGCAAATAAGAACCAGTATAAGAACTATTTCATTACCATGTAAGTTTTTCATCCTACTACCTCTGTTTAATCGCATATCATCCCTCCTTACCTAACAGCAGCCTGCATCTTGAAAAATGTAAATACGTTCTTCTGTTTCAGTTGTTTCAAAAACCGCACTTGGTTCTGGCAACTCTCTCAGCACAGGGTACTTACTATATTCAGATTCCTCATCATTAAGCTCTTTAACTTTTCGCATATATACATCTAGAGCATCACGTCCTACGACAACCAAGCCGCCGCCGTCATGATAGTAATCTGTTAACCCTTCAATATATTCAAAAATATAAACTTTCATTCCTCAACCTCCACAAGCTCAACACCTAGCGCCTTGCTTGCGAGATAGGCAACTGCTAAAGCATTAGCATTTTCAGTTTGTCTATCCCAAAGAAGCAACCGTTTGTGTTCTTTCTCGCTAAAATGCATTCTTGAAAGATTATATATGCTCGAAATACCAACGTCTTTCGGATAAAGTTTTTCGAATCCAACATCCAACAATTCCGCAATTTTCTTCGGTATGCTGAGCTTGGGCTGATTATTTAACGTTGCTTTAGCGTAATCTTGAACATCAGACATTTCAAACGGTAAATCATAAATGAAAATCTGATCACATCCCCAATGATATTCACGACTTGCATTTGCTATTTTTTCTAAAGCTTCAGTTGCTGTTTTTGCTTTAAATTCCATTTTACTCATCTTCCTCTCCTATGTCTGCGAGTGCTTTTTTAATCCATTGTTTATATTTTTCTTTCATGCTTCCTCCGCCTTCTTCATATTGTTTTCTCCTCAAATTCATCTTTTCGTGCCACTTTCTTTGCAATCGTGATAGGCAACCCGTACCGATTCGCAAACATTTTGGCCTTTATTTTGAACTCAGGCAAAAGCATCCCTTTCACGTCCACGACTTTAACCAGTTGCCCAGCCTCATCATAGAAAGTAAAGTCCGGCTTGTAGGCAATCTCACGGTATGCCTTGCCATTCATTCGGAATTTCTCTTGCAAGACAAACTTTTCTTGCATCCGCATGTTCGGATTGTGCTTGTGCAGCTGATAATAAATGCTTTCCGCTTTGCTGTCGAATGTGATGTCATCAACAGTCACTTTCTTTGCGCCGTATTTATGCGCCATCCTTCGCCTCCTTATAGGTATCATCTAGCCAGTCCATGAGCATGAAAGTTTGCTTCATGGCCAGCGGGTGATTATTGTATTTTGTTGATAATTCACCAAGCGACATGATCACCCATGTCCAGAAATCTTCTTCAAAAAATCCGAGTTTGATCGCCTGTGAATTACACTTTTCAATCCATTCTTTTACGTCGCTGAAAAATTTTTCATAGTTCATAGTCGTTGCCTTGCCACCTTCCTGTGTTGGGGTCATAGACAATCAGCTCATTTGTCTGCATCAATCTGAAAAACCAATTCATAGCTTCATCATCATTTTTCAAATAATTCATGACTTCGCTTTTTTCATAGCTAAACTCATGACCAGGAATCGTGTGATAACTCGGAGGCATTTTTCTAACACCATCCAACTTTTTTGAAATTCTACCTTTTTTCATTTCACTTTTTTTCAACCTCATTTTTCTAATTTTTCCATCCACCTCGCGCGATCGGTGGGGGTGTCATTTACTTGTCAAAATCCGCATACCCAGAAACGGATTTGACTTGTCAATACACCTACACACCCCCGTAATTCTAATAACAAAGTTATAGAATTCACTGACACCCTTTTTTTGACAGTGTCAAACTGTCAATTTATACCCTTTTTTGATAGTGATTTAGGGTGTCACTTTTCCGATAATTGACAGGTTTGACAGGGGTATCAATTTCTTGTTAAATTGATAGGTTTGACAGGGGTTTCATTTCTAATGAAATACTAATCTAGCTCTAACCTCATAGAAACAAAACCTTCCTCATCAATCATCAAAACATCCTGATTTTTCAGCCAATTCTTGATTGTATTTCTTGATTTTTCAAAATAGCTTTCAAGCTTACCGATTCTGACAACGCCATCCCCTTCATCAAGGATTGAGAATGCCGAGATTAGTTCATCAGTTGTTTTCTTCTTGCGTTCGGCTTTCTTCTCTGCAGAGTCTCGGGATTTAACGGCCGCTTTTCGCTGATTATAGGGCTTATCCGTCCCCACATAGTCCAAGTCTTTCAACACACCCACCTCATCATGAACGTGAAGCGGATAGTTGAACCACAGATTGACTGGTTCAAACTTGGGAAACTCCCGCAAGGTTCCTTCAAGGCGCCATGCTGTCTGTAATTTGACCCGTTTTTGTACTTCTCCAAGCTCAAAACCTGATATCTGCCAAGCTCTATCATCTCCAAGCGCCGCAGCTAAGTGCTTGCGCATTTCTGCAGCCGATAAGAAATCGTCTTGACCAATCTCGTTTAAATAGCTCGGATTTTCATCACGAATTTTCTCAGCATAGAAGTTAGCCGTTGCCCGCTTCCCTTGCATATCTCGCAAACTGTCAGTCACTTCAAGCTCTATCAAGTCAAGGATAGCATCCGGATCACGCGCAAACACGCCAGACCCAGAAGAACGGTCCATGGACGACTTGCCCCCCTGTGCACCTTTTGAATGGTGGTGACAGTAGATGACAGACGTGCCAAGCTCAGCCGCTACTTTGTCAAAGTTATTGGTAAACTTAGCCATTTGTTCCGCATCGTTCTCTGACCCCGTCAAGACTTTATAAATCGGGTCAATGATAACCGCATCAAACTTCTCTTTCTGGGCTCGTCTTATCAGTTTAGGAGTCAGCTTGTCCATCGGGATTGAGTGTCCCCGCATGTTCCATACATGGATGTTCTGGATATTGGCTGGCTTGATGCCCATGCCTTGGTAAATATCCTTGAAACGTTTGTAGGCTGATGGGCGGTCAAGCTCCATGTTGATATAAAGCACCTTGCCACGCTCACAGTTGAAGCCAAACCAAGGCAGGCCCTCAGCGATAGAAATAGACATTTCCATGAGTGCAAAGGATTTCCCTGCCTTGGACGGTCCAGCGATAAGCATTTTATGCCCTCGGCGTAGCACATTGTCGATCAATACTGGTGCAAGCTGCGGGTCTTCCTCGAACATGTCGGCCAGACTTTCGAACTCTGGCAAGTCATCATTCAAGTCCTCGATCCATTCATGCCATTCTTCCCAGCTGGATTTCCCGATATTGGTATCTATCAGAAACTGCTTGTGTTCCCCACGTATTACGCCAGGCATCCGAGACAATCGGGACGGGTTCTTGTTCTGGCTATCAACTTGCAAGCCATTCTTGTTACAGATTTTGTAGAGATATTCAACCCGCTTTTGATATTCCGCATAGTTGGCAGCCTCCACTTTGACGATGGCATGGACGGACTTTCCGCCCGAATAGACCAAAGCTGCGATAGGTAGTTCAAGCTCACGCATGATGGCGTTCTGCTTTTCAAGACTCATATTATCTGACTCCACTAGGGCAAACTTAAAGTCTGTGACATTCTCGTTTTTGACCCCTTTACCGTCCAGCGGGTTGAATCGAATCCACGCGCCAGCTTCTTTCTTAGAGTCACCAATTGCCCAGCCTAGGTCTTTTTGGTCTTTGTACTTCTCCAAGTCGTTGAGGATTTCCTCGGCTGTCTTGGTGTAGACACCAGACCCTCTGACCGAGTATTTTCCGTCTTCGCGTTGCCAGGAGTCCACCACATAACCGATGTGATCGTCATTGCTGAAAAGCGTTTGAATATAGGTTTGCAGTTGCTCAACTGGATTCCAGTTGTCGCCCGGCTCTTGAATTTCCTTGCCCTCGACCCAAGCCTTATCAACAAAGCGATAATCACGCTCATAGCTGATTTCATCGTCCCAGCCGAAGGTCTCCATGCCGTCGCCTTCATATTGGCGAGATAGCCAGCCGTTTTCTTTTGCCTTCATAGTGATAAAGGCACCAGTTACGGGCTGACCACCATTGTGGCCAAGTGAAGCCCACTTGCTTTCCATTTCATGCGCATTGTAGCGACTGTCAGCCTGTGACCAGACATCCCAATCATGGAAGTCATAACCTTCATGTTTCAAAGCCATGCCCACAGATACCCACTCCAGATAATCCAGAGAGCTAGGTGGAATGTATTCAAGGAGCGGTAATAAGTCAAATTTTTCTTCCATGATCAAGCTCCTTTGTACTCACTAGGTTTAATGTCCGCAGGGATTCGCCAGCCGTTGCCCGCGATTCTATCAATCAATGCACGCGCATTGTTGAAAGACCAAGTCCCGACATGCTGGAAGCCGCGGCTTTCAAGGAAGCGAATTTGCTTCGGTGTGGTCAGACTTGCTGCTTTACGTTTGTTCAATTTGTCCAGCAAGACCGTTGCCTTGCCTGCATTTTCGATTTCTTCTGGGAAAATCCCGTATTTTTCAAGTGCTGCAAGTTGCTTATCGCTTGCTGGACCCATTTCCCAGGCAAAGCTTGGGCTGTAGTTAATGAGGTCTTCCGACTGGATAGACATTTCAAACTGCAAGGGGTCAACCAGCTTGCGTTTGCGTTTCTTCAATACTGCTAGCTGTTCAGCCAGTGCATTTTCTCGGTCTTGAACGACTTCGCCCTCTGCGGTTTCCGCAACCTCTTCTAGGTCGAAGGGGATAGGCTCGCCGTCTTCTTCAAGCTCCGCCATTTTCTCGGTCATCTTCTGTGCGATTTCTTCATCTTTGGCGATAAGGTGTGCCGGATGAACCAGCTCATGGCGTTCAGTATGCCAAAGGAAGTCCAAAATCAAACAGTCTTCCTTGCCCTCTGCCAAACGCAAGCCCCGGCCGATACACTGCACATAAAGCGGGCGCGACTTTGTAGGTCTAAGCATAATCACACAATCAACTTCTGGAGAGTCCCAGCCTTCAGTCAAGAGCATTGAGTTACATAAGACGTTATACTTGTCATTATCGAAATCTTCCAAAATTTCAGCACGGTCTTTGGACTCCCCATTGACCTCCGCAGCTTTAAAGCCTTTTTCATTTAGGATGTCACGAAACTTCTTGGAGGTCGCAACCAATGGCAGGAAAACCACAGTCTTTCTGTCTGAACAATACTTAACCATCTCATCAGCAATTTGATAGAGATAAGGGTCTAAGGCAGAGCCAACATCAGATGCCTTAAAGTCACCAGCCGACATGGAAACGCCAGACAAGTCAATCTTAAGCGGAATAGTCAGAGCTTTCATCGGTGACAGATACTTGTTCTTAATAGCCTCAGGTAGTGAATATTCATAAGCCAACGATTCAAAGAACTGACCGAGATTTTTCTTGTCGGTACGGTCAGCTGTGGCTGTCACGCCCAGCACCTTTGCACCGCTGAAGTAGTTTAAAACATTCTGATAGCCATTGGCCATGACATGGTGAGCTTCGTCAACGATGATGGTGTCATAATAATCAGGCGGAAACTGCTTGAGGCGCTTTTCTCGCATGAGGGTCTGGACTGATCCGACTGTCACACGGAAAAATGAATTTTTAGCCGTTTCGTCCGCCTTTTCCACCGCAGACCTTAGCCCTGTGACCTTGTAGAGCTTATCAGCCGCCTGATTCAACAATTCCCCACGATGTGCCATGATCAGCACTCGCTCTCCTTGACTGACCAAGGTGCGCGTGAGGTCTGAGAATGTCACAGTCTTTCCCACCCCTGTTGGTAAAACAAGCAGCGTATTCTTCACGCCGCTTGCCCATTGTTCTTGTATTTTTTCATTTGCTTCAATTTGATATGGTCTAAGCTCCATCTTTCTCTTCCTCTAAGTCAAGTGTCATCTGCGGGTTAGCTTCTTTGTCCAACTTATCGCGCATGGCCACAGCTTCATCAAATTCATCATCTTCTGTAAATTTGACGGTTACAGACATTGAATTCATTTTGTAAGAAAAATCATACTCGTTATCAAGCAGCCATTGCATGAATTTCTTGGTTGCTTCCTCAAATTGAAATTCAAATTTTCCCGTAATTGTTTTAGTTACATATAAATCCATGTTTATCCTCCGAAGTTATATCCGCCAGTCTGCACTCCTGGGAATGGTTTGACAGGTGGCTGTGTTTGCGGCTGCGGTTGTTGCGTTGCTGGTTGAGCTTGTGAGTATAATTGGTCTTGTGGTGACCACGTTGCAGGCTCGAGGAATGCCTTAATATCATTGGCTTGACCGGGGTTTCCGTCTTTGTCCGTATAGTTACGTACTTTGACCTCAGCTTGTCCTGTTGCACCGAGTACCGCTTGCCAATTCGGGCGCACAGGCTCGCCTTTTTTCTTCTGACCAATTGCCACAAAGAATTGAGATATGCGCCACTCTCCTTTTTTATAAAGGTAAAGTTTTTCTGTTAGCGTTGCGGTCTCTCCTGTCGTGGGATTCGTAACTCCAAGTGTCAGAACAGCCATGTTGGTACCCGTTGGGACTTTACTTGTGAAGTTTGGATTCGGTTGATAAACGCTGCGCTCAAAGTTGGTTACTTTGAATGGATAGTTGCCCGCAGGCAAGAGGGTAAAGTTACTTTCGTTTGAGATTTCATCATCCCAGCCAAATGTTTGCATTTCGTCATTCATATTTTAATTCTCCTTTTAATAAGCCCGTTTGGCTTTGATTTGTTCAAAAATATTGTTCCATTGTGCGACAAGCCCACCTTGAACCAGTTCGTCAGGGTAATCCTTGACGGGTGTTTCTGGTGGCATGTAGCCTTTTTCAACTACAATGGCTTTGATTTCGTCCTCCGTGACCTCATTAGCGGCCATGAGTTGAGCAAGTGCAGGGTCAATCTCTGGATCAATGGCGCTTGGTTCACGCGCAAATTGATTTTCTCCCACAATCTCACCACCACCTGGCACCCAGTTACCTCCTTGTGGCTCAGGTTCAGGCACTGTCACAGGTGCTTGAAAGATATGTGCGATATTTGCAAAGTCAAAAGGTAATTTGTCGGGTAAGTCGTGTCGGTTCTTAGCGTCCCAGACGGGGTGGTGGGTGGTAAACATGACACGCTGGCCGCCTGTCGCTTTTTTAGATTGCGTTTTGGCATCCGTGACGATGGTGGTTTCATAGTTTGCAAAGAGGAGCATATCAGCCCACTCTTTGAGCAAAGGCGCTGACTGCTTGGAAAGTTTGAGCTGGTAGCGGTCAAAGGCCCCCATCTCGTCGGGCTTTTCAAATTTCTTGATTTCCGCATGAGCGGTCACCACAACGTTGATTCCCAAATCGGTTAAATCAGATAGCTTATTGAGCAATTTCCCGAATTCCTCTTTGACCATAGTGTAGCCCTTGCCATAGCTCAAGTCCTCAATAGAGTTGATGTTATTGCGTGCGATAACAGCATTGTTAGTTAAGGTTTCCGCCCAATCAGCCGTGTCAATAATTAAAGTTTTCCACTCCATTTTTTGCTTGACATGTTCAACTTCATCTAAAATCATTTGCCAACTGGTCGGCTTCGGAAGTCGTTTAACGTCCATGTTTTTTGTTGACCCTTCCGTATCGATAAATACAGGCTTTGGAAACTGTGAAGCAAAGGTAGATTTTCCGATACCTTCAACGCCGTAGATGACAACCTTTTGTGCGATCGCTGTCGGTCCGCTTGTAATATTAAAATTCATCTTATATCTCCTCTGGTTCTTCTTTGATATATGGCGTGTCTTTAATCAATCCTTCTGACTTGAGACGTGCATAATTAGCGCGTGATTTAACAACCTTTGCATAGCTCTTCATGCACAGGATTTGCTCATACAACATATCGTGCTCATTCTGATCTAACATCAGTGTTACAGAAGCGATTTCAGCTCTTGCAATGTCTGATGATAATTCTAAATATTTATCGCGCAAGTCATTAATAAGTCCTTCTGGTGTTTTCATTTTGTTCTCCTAAAATTGATACTTTGGTTTTTCTGGTGCTGCCTGTGCAACTTCCTCGCCATAGCCATCGCTGATGATAATTGAGCACTCATCGCCTGTGGAAACTCGTGTCGCGATAGCTTGCAGTTCCTCCTGTTCTAGCCATTGTCCGAACTCCTTGAGCGTGTCAAGGTCCATCTGCTCCAGCTTGTCGATTAAGATAAAGCCACAGTCTGGTTTGAGCTTACGTACAATGGCAGTCGATACCTTGAGCTGTTCAGCCCCTGACATGTTGTCCCAGCGTTGACCTTTATAAATCAGCTCGCCTTCGGAAACAGATAAGTCAGACAGTGGCAAGTCGGCATCTTCAAGCAGCTTGGATTTTTCCAGTCGCACTTGTTCGATTTCATTCGTCATGGTGTCATACTGATCTTTATATTCCTGTGCGTCCTCATTTGCCTTGTCTTTGTCAAAGTTAGCCCGCACCTTGCGATTCACGTCATCAATCTGTTCAATGTTGCGCTCAAGCTCCTCGGTTGACTCATCTTGTAGGTCAAGCGCCGACTTCTCAGCGATTTCAAGTTGTCGTTCAACTTCGGCGCGTTCTTCAATCAATCTAGCAATCTCAGAATCAAGCTTTTCTTGTCGCTCTTTGAGGCTATCCCTCTGGGCTCGTATGCGCCCATTTTCGGCATTTTTCGCCAATATGGCTTGTTGTTCACGGATTAACTCGGACGCGCTAACAAGCTCCTTAGGGGCTTCTGTATAGTAGTTCATTTCAGCCGCAAACTTTTTCTTTTGGTCTGCGATTTGCCCAATGGTTCGGCGCTTGTTGTAAAGCTCTGCTTCCTTTTTCTCCAGCTCAAACAGTTGGTCGCCAACTCCGATGATCTGGAGCAAGATTTTAGCCTTATCCGCATTTGATGAATCTATGAACTTTGGCAAGTTAATCGCCAACTCTTCCACGAAGCTATTAAGCAGCTGTTGCCCAGCTTTGTTTCCACTTGGGTCAATGACTTTTAAATCACTGTTTTTACCGTCTCTGCGGATTTCCAAGCCGTTACTCATGACAATGTGCAGATTTGGCGGCAGTACGCTGCCCTCGCGTTTTGCTTGGCTAGGCTTGTATTTATTGCCACCAAGCGCCCAGGCAATAGCATCCAAGATTGAGGTCTTGCCTTGCCCGTTGCGACCACCTATCACAGTCAAGCCGTTCTTTGTAGGTTCAAGTTTTACTGCTTTAACCCGTTTTACATTTTCAATTTCAAGTTTATTGATTTTAATCATGTTTCCTCCGAATTTTTGATATAATCAGAGTAGAATCTTGCAAAGTTTCTACTCAGCTCCTAGTTGCCGCCAGGAGCTTTTTTGCTTGCCATGACTTGCCGATTCAAATCATTGATAATGAGTTGATTATCTTCATCCTTGCGGTCAAAGAATTTATGGAGGTCTTCAGCATACGTTTCCCAGTCTTCCCAACCTTTACGAAGATATTCAACTTCTTTCCGTAAAAATTCATTTTCTTTTTCAAGCTCTTTTTCACGAGCTGATTTTATCCCGAACATTTTTAATCCTTTTCTAGCGAATAACCGCTTTTAGCTTTTTCAACTCCTGTCTGTATTCAGGCGTATGCACATACTGCATAAATTCTTCTAACTCTTTAAAGCGAATTCTACTACCGCCCATAAATATCCCTGAGCGGAATTTAGGTAGCATTGCCATTTCTTTCTTTCGCCTGTAAACCGTAGGAGCTGAGATACCGAATTTATCTGCGATGTCTCTAGTAGTTAAATAATCATCTGGTTTGTATGTCATTTGAATCTCCTTTCTATTTACCTATATTCGTAGTTTCTCGATTACTCCTCTGCTATAATTAACTTGGACAGAAGGATGAGTTCTGTCTAGTTTATAGAAAGGAGGAGAATATATATGATCTACATCTGTAACAAAAATGCTGATGACAAGGGAAGACATGAGGTCCACGTTTCTTCCTGTACTCATCGACCTTTGCCAGAAAACACTCTAGAACTTGGTTACTTCAATTCTTGCCATGAAGCAATTAAGTCTCTTGAAGAATCAAACAAAGGTAAAGAGTTCAATTTTGATGGATGCTTCTACCGCTGCAAGCCATGCCATCATGGTTAATATTTTCAAATTTGAAGAACTAGCTTACGCTGTTTCTTTATTTTTTTGTACAGTTTGACGATAATCTTCAATTGATCTAAATTGAATAACTTCTTCTAGATGTTTCATGTATTGCCGTTTAATCCCTGATTCAATTATTAGCTGTTGTTCAAGGTGCTCAATAATTTTGATTAGTTCTTCTTTAGAACGCTCGCCATAGCTGATTTTTACCTGTGCCATTATTTACTCTCCTCTTTCTAGTTAAGTTCCATTGGGAATATTTCTGTTAACTTCGCAAGTATTTCAACAGCCTTAGGACCACCGTCCGTTTTGTTTAAAGCATTGCGTAGCTGTTGCTCACTCGTTCCCTCAAGTGCATAAGCTAACGATTTAATAGAAATACCTGTTTTATCGCGATAATTATTCACTGCTGTACGATATTTTTCAAGTGCTACTTCCGTCATTTTTCCGCTCCTTTCAAAGTATTTGTAAAGAGAAAATTATATTATTTGCTATATAACATTTGACATATGAGTACAAATATCATACAATGAATGCATAGTTAAAGAGCCTATTAAACACTTTACAAAACTTGCTTGGCGGCGTTGTTCATTTAGTATTTATTTAGGTTTTCTTTATCAAAAATATAATTTTTCTTTACAAGGACTATTGTATTATATCTGTACACAAATGTCAAGTGTTTATGTACTTTTTTCATACAATATTTTTCTTGTACTGTCTGAAAGGTTGATACAAGTGAATTTATACGAAAAAATAAAAGAACTTGCAGCTCAAAAACATATCTCAATTCGACAACTTGAAGAAAAACTTGGAATTGCTAATGGGACTATTCGCCGATGGAATAAAACCAATCCATCCGCTGCTGCAATTACCAAAGTAGCCGACTACTTCCACGTTTCTGTAGACTACTTACTTGGACGTAAAGAATTGCCAGAACAAAATTTTTCTCCAGAACTCAATGAAGCTATAGATAATGCTGAAGCTTTTGAAGGCACTCCTCTCACTGATGAAGATAAAGCAATACTACGTGGAGTTATTTCTGCATATTTGGAAAATAGAGATAAAAATAAAAAATAAGGATTTTAATGGACTGGAAAGACATTATAAAAGAGACCGGGATTGAAGTCATCTGGGTCGATAAAGACTATTCGAAAAGTGGTAGCTTTATTGCTAAATGTCCTGAGTTCCCACATGGCGCAATAGTATTGGGCATAGGATTAGAAGAAATAATGGTTGAGCCTGTTGTCCTGCATGAAATAGGTCATTTAGTTGCTGGAACAATGCTCACCGCAGTCAATAATCGATTGAAATGTATCACACATAATAAGAATGAGGCTAAAGCAACCAGATACCTAATTCACAGTATATCAAGCACCTTTGTTTCTGAGAACGAAGAAAACCTTGCTTATGCTACTGCTTCTAGATTACTTGAACATCTTCACATTGCGCCCACATTTGAAAACATCCAAATTGCAGAACAAGAAATTAATATCGCCCTTGAAAACCAAAGGGATTTAATTTTTTGAATATTATATTACAAAATAGATACTTTTGTATAATTTAATTGTTTATTGTTTTAATTAGATAATAAAATTTACATTGAGTTTTAGAGTTAAGTTAAATTGAATGGTCCTAAAACAATTTTTTTGAAAAAACGCCCAATCCTTGAATGGCACAAAAAAGCTAGGTGGAAAGTTTATACTATGTCTTATATTTTAGTCATCGTCATGCTCACAGCTCTCATTGCTGCCATCGTTTACTTTATCAAGAGAAAACGGAAAGCTGGATTAGTCGCTTTAGGTGTCGCTGCTGTTAGCTTTATAATTATTGGCATTTCTCCTAGCCCAAGCGAAACAGAATCAGCCAAAGAATCTGAACCAAATACCGAACAAACTGGCGCTGAGCAGGCTAAGAAAGATGAAGAAGCCAGAGCTAAACAGGAAGCAGAACAAAAAGCTAAAGAAGAAGCCGAGGCCAAAGCAGCTACTGAAGAAAAAGCCCGAGCTGAGGAAGAGGAAAAACTTAACTCCTTTCACCAAGGGAGCGAATGGCTTCGAGTATATCATGCACTGGTTTCTAAGGGTTATACTGTTGAAGCAAGTTTCACTGACGATGAAGCTGGTAGATTCAAAGCAAAAATTAACGGCAATCCTATTGACATAGTTAAAGATTTAGACCCAACTAACCAAGAAGACAGGCTGTCTGTTGATGCTTTCGTGGTAGATAGTATCACTTTAGATGGTAATGTGGCAAAAGTAATAGTGAATTAGAACAAAAAAAGCCGCCTAAGCCTTGGCAACTCACAAAATTTGACAAATTCGGTCGTTATGATATAATAATCTTAACGAAAATAAGTTGAAGCATTGCTTCACCATTTGACCGAGGGACTGCCAAAAACCCTCGGTTTTTTATTTTAAAAATAAAAAAACACCCCTCTGCCAAAGGGGTGAGTAGTGGACTAGCGGCGCTTACGCCAGTCTTTCAACCAGCCCTTGACCAGCTCAAGGACTGCTCCGACCACTATCGGAGCGACAACTGATACGAAAATAAGTTGAAGCATAGACTTCACCTCCTCCCTAAGGCGTGATTGCATCAGAAAGGTGCGCCGAAAATTATTATAGCATAGTCTGAGTTAAAAATAAAAAAGCCGTCCAAGTTTGGCGACAAGGGGCGGTAATATCATGAGGTAAAAATCAAATGTGGGTAGAAGATTTAAACAACGGCAAATTCAAGTACTGCGAGCGCTATACAGACGTTAAAGGCAAAACACGTAAAGTTGCAGTCACTCTTGAAAAAAATACTGACAGAGCCAGAAATGAAGCTGCCAGACTACTTTATAATAAGATTGAAGCAAAGAAAGAAAAACAACTTCAAGAAAACGATACTTCTTCTATTACATTTTGGGAAGTCCAAGATCAAGTTCTCGAATTAACAACAGAAACAGTAAAATCAAGAACAAATGCCGCACGAGAATCTGTAAAAAAGAAAATCAGAGAACATATAACCAAATATACCTTACTTAGTGATATTAGCTCTACATATATTCTAGATATTCTGGAAAAACTATACTATAAAAAGAACTACTCCTTCCCCTATATAATTAGTATAAAGGCAGGTTTTAATTTGGTGCTAGAATATGCTGTTGCTAAAGGATATATTCAAACTAATCCCATACAAAAAGTAAAAATAAAGCGAAAAATAGAAACCCTTGAACAGCGAGAAGCAAAGAAAAACAAGTACTTAGAACAGGAAGAATTGAAGGACATCATAAGACAAATGAAAGTCATTCATAAAACTACAGCTCTCATTATAGAGTTTATGGCTTTAACTGGACTAAGGTACAGCGAGTGCGTTGCTATACAAGAAAAAAATATTAAAGGAAATATTTTACACGTAAACGGCTCTTGGGATAATATAACTTATAAAAAAATTACAACTAAAAATTTATATTCCGATAGAAAAATTGTGCTTACTCAACGCTGCCTTGATATCATTGATGAACAATTAGCTATAAGTAAAGACTATTATAAAGGAATGAAGGAAAATTATATATTTGTTAATCGAAATGGAACTCCTGTACTCATTTCAACAACAATCGACAGACTAAAAAAGTTGGATACTAATAAAAAAATTACAACTCATATATTCAGACATACCCATATTGCTCTTTTAACTGAACTTGGTATACCTCTAAAAGCTATCATGGAACGGGTAGGACATAGCAACCCAAATACAACTCTTGCTATTTATTCTCACGTCACAGAGAAAATGAGCCAAAATATTATTGAAAAACTAGAAAAAATAGACCTCCAATGAGATCTATCTTTTGTTTAAAAAGGGGCAGAAAAAGGGGCAGAAATTTGATAAAAGTTGATAAAATTTGATTTATTTTATCTCTCACCAAAAAATCAAAAGGGTCTACAAAGCCTTTTACTAACTACATTTGATTAAAGGTGTATTATTATGACTACATTACACCATTCATTTCCTTAATAAAAAGTCTATTGCTTTTATTATAGCATAAAATCGCCCTCTCTTAGGCGATTTTTTTAGTCTAAAACTCTTATCAATTATTAAAACTTCACTCACAAGTTGTGAACAAGTATTCTTTTCGCTCCCTGATTTCGAGTTCTCTAAGTGATGTCCAAACCATTTACTTGCAGTCTTTATTCATAGAAGAATCCCTGAATTTCTCACTTTATATTATGAATGACTTTGGCAGACAAAATTTTGTTCTGAATTCATTTTTATAATGTCACCATTCATGTGGCAATTCCATTCTTTTGCCCCGAGCTCTTATCTACTTGATCATGATAAATAAATAATTAATTAATAAAAAAACAGTGATTGAGCGAAAAAACTGAGGATTGTTCCTTATTCTGAAAGCAGTTCAATCATTTTTTCAAGAATTTCTTCTCTACTCTTGCTTCTTTTTAAATAATCGACATGATATTTTTCTGTTAATATTTCGATGAGAGCGGGAAAAAGTTGATTAAAACATTTGGAATCTTCAGGATTAATCGTAAAACTAATGATAAGGTGGATGACTTGATTGTCCCAATAGAGAGGCTCTTCTGGCTTCAGTATGAGCATTCCTGTCTTTTTACCCTCGTATTTTATGGAATGAGGTATAGCGATACCACTACTAAAAGTTGTTGGAGACAAACTCTCACGTTCAAATAGTTTTTCAACAAAACCCTTCTCAGAAAAGCCATTTTTAAAAAACCATTCGCCAATCTTTTCAAAAATCTCTGACTTTTTAGGTTCTCCTTTTAATTTCAAAAAAGCATTTTCCTGAATCAGTTGAGGTAAAAATGTACTCAAAAAATTTCGATATTGCTTATGATTGATACGGTCAATAGCTTCTCTAATGCGCATAAAATCTTTTTCCGTTAAGAATTCATGAATATGTACATACTCATACTGGTGTTCCTTCAATCTTTTACCAGATGATAGGACAAGGTCAACATCCTCTACAGTTTTCAAACTATTTGCCACAAACAAAAGCTCATCACCAAAGCGTTTTTCTAAAAGTTCAAGAACTCTGTTTTCACGATTAAGGTAGTCTGATATTTTAAGTTGGGTTCGTATCTTACTGGCACTTTGCTTTTGGTCGTCTAAAAAAGAACCAAGATGAAGTGCTAAAAAGGCTATTTCATCTTCCTCAATTTCGATGTCTAAGTCAAGCGCAATGAGTGAAGAAAGATAGACTGCTATATCAAACAAAATAGGATAACGCACTTTTATTTCAATGACACTCAGATTTCTTTTCACTTTCTTATCCTTCACTCTGTTGTAAAGATTTTGAGTATGGAGAAGCAAGCGCATGAGAAATTTTTCATCTGTGAAATCTATTAAAAAAACATCACTGATTTCTTTTAAGGCCCGATGAAGACTGTCTGATACTTCTTTAGCAACATATGTGTCAACCTGTTCATGATGATATCCCTTTTCTCCGTCACAAAGTAAGGCAAGTTCAAGTTTATCTTTCTCTCCTAAAATAATGCCATAATTTTCCAAAAGCCACTGTGAAATCTCTTCAATCATTTTTAAAGATGGACTGGAGAAACTTTGTTGTCCTGTTAATTTTTGCTGATGTATAGCAATAATCAAGTGCAATATAAAATTTTGGAAAAAATAATTGTTGACATAAAAGCTATGACGTTTAAAAATAATCCTACAAGCTTCTGTCATTTCTGATAGGGAAATTTCTCCTAAAAATCTTTGCATTTCTTCTTCCAAACTATGGATACTGTCCCCTTGTTGCCGGATTAACCGCATGATAAGATGACGCTTTTTATTATAGTTTCCTTTTAAATAATAATGGAAATCATGTTGAGAGATAAATAACCCCTCATCGCTTATCATCTTTTGTAACACACCCATATCTTGGCGTATTGTTGCATCCGAGACCCATAGTTTTTCTGACAACTCAAACAGACTAACTCCCGCCTCATCGTTTTTCAATAGTAATTGTAATATTGCAAAACGACGACTATTTATAGAATCATCAATTTGTCCCCCCTCAATTTCTTGTTGCGCATTATACTTATAGCCTTCACGACTTGTTTCAATAAGTTCTGGTGTTTCCTCATTAAGTTGTTTTACATAGTAGCGAATGCTCCGATCGGTCACCCCCAACATCTTAGATAACTCTGCACCGGAAATAAAGTGTTGTTTCCTATTCTTTTTCAGGTATTCTAAAAGAATTTCTTTTTTCTTCATCACTTACTCCTGTTTATTTATTTTTTCATCAAAAATAGGACAGTATGCCAAAAAGGAGTTAAAAACTCCTTAAATTTCTGCACCATTTGTTGCAATAACCCTTTGATACCAACCAAAACTATCTTTTTTCAAACGTTTTCCAGATCCCTTGCCTTCATCATCAATATCAACGTAGATAAAACCATAACGTTTAGACATCTGTTGCGATGAACAACTCACAATATCAATCGGTCCCCATACACAATAAGCAATCACTTCTGCACCTTCATAAATCGCATGCCCAACTTGCTCAATATGTTGACTTAAATAATCTGAGCGATAATCATCGTGGACCTTATTATTGATTACTTCATCATACATGCCGAAGCCATTTTCTGCGATGATGATTGGTTTTTCATAGCGATCCCAATACTGTGATAAGGTATTATAAAGCCCTTTAGGATCGATGTTCCAACCCCACGGGTTGGCTTCCAAATGTTCGTTACGAGTAACATCATAAGGAATATGAGTATTTTTCGATGAATCCACCATTCGTGAGAAATAATAAGAAATCGCTAAATAGTCCATTGTATTCTCACGGAGTATCCGTTTCTCCTCCTCAGTTATTTCAATATGCAAGCCCTTTTCAGCAAAATAATTTAGGGCAACTTTTGGATATGCTCCTCTAAATTGCACATCCGTAAACATATATTGCATCCTATTGTGCCAGAGCGCAAGACTGATATCATCCGGCTTACATGAAGCTGGATAAGCGGTGCCATCCGCTACCATTGTCCCCACTTGGAGATCTGGTAGGTTTAAAGATTTAGCGTATTTTTGGATCAAAGCCGAAGCTACCATCTGATTGTGAACACCTTGATACAGTGCTTCTTCTTCGTTTTCATACTGGTCTTTACAGATGCCAAGAGAAAGAAAGGGCTCCACTTGTATCATATTGATTTGATTGATCACTATCCAGTATTTTACTTTTTTACCAAAACGGTCAAGTAAGACCTTACCATAACGCACAAACATTTCAATAACTTTCTTGTTTGCCCAGCCTCCGTATTCTAAAGTTAAATGAATTGGTGTTTCATAATGAAGCATCGTAATGATTGGTTCCATACCGACTTGGCGTATTTTATCAATCATTTTTTCATAATGTTCAAGTGCTGCTTCATTCGGCTCTAGTTCATCTCCCTGAGGGAAAACTCTAGACCAATCTATTGAAGTTCGAAAAGCTTTCATTCCTGTTTCTGCCAGCATTTCCAAGTCTTCCTCATAGGTATTATAAAAATCTATACCATGACGTTTTGGATAAAAATGTTCCGTATCCGTAATTGCTTTCCTTACTTGTTCTAAGGTCATTCCTTCTTGTTCAAGACGTTGAATCTCCATGTTGTCTAATCCTTTGTGATAGGGTTGGACATCAGAAGAATTAGGCATTTTACCATCTTGATTGTAAGCTCCATCAGCTTGTGATGCAGCCTGTGCGCCAGCCCAAAGAAAATCTTCTGGGAAATACGGGTATTTATTGTTTTTCATTTTATGCTCCTATTTTTTATATTAAACTTCATCTTCTTCAGCCCATTCTAAGTCTTGCTGCACAGCTTGTTTATCATAGACTTTGAAAAATGGGAAATAGACAATCCATGAAATCATAAAGTAAACAAGAACAAAGACAACACCAGCGACAGAATGAGTAATCAACCAACCTGCTATCGGTGCAGGTGTATACCACATTTGGAAAGGCATATATGGTATCGGAACAAGTCCAAGCTTCATCACTATCCAAAGTAAGATTGGTCCTAATAAACCATTAATCCAAAACGGAAGCATAAGGATGGGATTGAAAGCAATCGGTGCGCCAAAAACCAGAGGTTCATTAATGTTGAAAATCGAAGGGACAATGGAAGCTTTACCAATCATACGTAAACGCTGTGATTTAGCCATAAAAGCCATCATAATACAAAGCGACAGTGTTGCACCACCACCACCGATAAGTACCAGTGTCACAGCCTCAACAGTAAAAATATTTGTCGCTGCTTGACCATTTGCGACGAGCTGCTGGTTCTCAGCAATGGCAGGCAACATAATAGCATAAGAGACGGGTGTGATAACCCAACTTGAAATCCCAAATGAATAAAGGAAAGAAAAACCAAGGAAAATCAAGATTGTCAAGCCCCAAAAGCCTTGCCCCAAGTTCACTAGCGGATTAAAAATAGAATTAATGACTTCATAGATATTGATTTTAAGCTGGAAGGTAAAAAGCCAACCAATACTTAAAACAGTGATAATCGGAAATAAAGTATTAAACCAAGTAGCAACAAAATCAGGTAAAGCTGAGTCTTCACTTATAAATTTAAGTTTTGTAAAAACGTCCATGATTAAACCTACAAAAAGCCCCGCCAACAAAGCTGCAATCATGCCCCCAGTGCCAAAAGTATTGATGTCAAAGCTGATGATGCTCGTTTCTGGATTGATTGTTGGAAAAACAATCATCAGGAAGAAAGCCAAACCGGCAAGCCCTGCTTGTTTTTCAATACTCGTGTGTTTCTTTTGCTTCATAAGAGCGCTTGGAATCAAGTAAGATAAGAAAATTGAAAAGAGTCCAAAAGAAAAAGTTGAAATCATCGAAAAATCAGGAAACCAGCTCACATAAGTGGTCACAATCGATAAAATTGTTGCAAAGGAACCAATCAAAATCATCGGCATACCAGCTAAAATTGCATCTTGAATGGCTGCAACCCAAGCGTTTTTGGCGAATTTATTTACTTTCGGTGCAAAAGATTCCGTCATCCACCCCATAAATTTATCCATTTTCTTTTTCCTCCAGTCGTTTATAAAGCTTAATGATTTCTTTCACTAAGTTGTGTTCTGTTTTGACCGTCATCACATGGTCTTGAGCATGGCCGAACAATGATGAATAAGGAATTTCAATTCCTTCCGCTTCCTTTTGTAGAGTTGATGTCTGTGCACGATGGGCCGCTATAAGCTCATCATTAGCTTCTTGCATCATTTGATCTGCTTGAACAAATTCTCCTTGTGATGCTTTATCTGCTGCTTTAAAGATTGCTTCACGTGCATTTCCAGCATGTAAAATTGCGCCCATTGAGACCATAGCAAGATCATCTCGTTCAACAGTTTCTATATTTTCCATATTTTCCTTTAACTCCTTGCTTTCCTTTTTACTCTGCTTCAAACTGCTTTAGAGCAAACTCAATGAGTCCTTTACCGTCAAGCGAACCATAGACACGCTGGGGGATGATATTATACTTCACATTATTAGCCTCACATAATTCTTTGACTTCATCAATCATATATTTTAGATGGGGGGCAACCAAAAGTAAGTCTGTTTCCGGAAGAAGCGATGCAACTTCAGTTTCACTTTTTGCTTTAACTTCAACGTCTGCACCCAGCTTTTTAGCGGCCTTTCGAGCTGCTGCTGCCATAAAACCCGATGATGCACCAGCACCACATGTTAAGAGGATTTGTTTCGTCATATGATTTCTCCTTTTTTCTTTCACTAATCCCTGAGAGCACTTCTAAAAACTCATACTTTGTCCTTTAGCTCAAATTTCCGGCCTGATATCAACGCTCCTCACACTCGAAAATCTTATCTCAGAGGCAAAGAGCAGCAGCTTTTTATAGATATTCTCAGCTTATGAAAGTATTTCTTTGATGATTTCATTCTAGCACGATATGTTAGCGCTATCTTCTATTTTTATTTCCTAGTATTAGGAAACTTTTTTAACCTGTCTGATTACAAAAATAAATTGCTATAAAAGTAAAAAGGCGACTGCTTTCAGTCACAATACGCAAGAAAAAGTGCTTGACTCACAAAAAAAGACCAAGCAAGAGCTTGATCTTCATTTGATTTAACACGACTCTAAAACACGGAATGACGCAGAGTGCTGCTTTTGAGAATTTGAGAACTATTCAATTTAACACGACTCTAAAACTGTTCTGGACAAAAAGAAATAATAAGCTGTGTTTGAGAACCATTCAATTTAACACGACTCTAAAACAGAAAGCCTAGACAATACGGAGTAATTAAAGTTTGAGAACCATTCAATTTAACACGACTCTAAAACTCCGCAACTAGCTTCACGACATCACCAAAAGTTTGAGAACCATTCAATTTAACACGACTCTAAAACAGTGGTGCTTCAACGTTTGAGCAGATTAAGGTTTGAGAACCATTCAATTTAACACGACTCTAAAACACGGGGTTGCCAATTGCGCCTATAAAGTCTGTTTGAGAACCATTCAATTTAACACGACTCTAAAACCTCAAATTTTCATAATTGAAATTTTAGATCATTGTCGTTCGGCAGACGAATACCTTCAAAACTAATGGTTCAATCGTATTTATCTGTTCTAATTATATCACATTTTCCACGACAAAATAGTCTTCATCAACGACAACTCGCTTCAAATTTTTAAGTTCTTCTACTTCTTCACTGTCTAAAAATAACACCGTTTGCTGGTTCAAATTCGCCGTTTCAATAATCAACTGATAATCCAAGGCAGGCATAAGTTGGCCCAGACCATAAAAAATAATCAACCCCTGGTGGTTAAATTCCTTCAAAACATTCAAAATCAACTGCGTACGTTCAAAAATAGAACTTGTTTCATCTTTGATTCTAATCTTCAAAAATTTGAACAGTTCTTCAACTTTATAGTTATAAGAGATATCTAGCTCAATATCTAAATCTTCAAAAATCTGACGATTGAAATATTCAACCGTTTGACCATAGGTCGCTTCAATAACCGTTTTTTCATTCATATCCAAGGTATCGATGATTCTCTTGAACAACATTTTCTTAATGGTCAAATTATCTAAATCAAATAGCAAAGGATGTTGAACTACGGTCACATTTTTTAAGGATTTAAAATCATCATTAAAGAGCAAAAACCGATAATCAGGATCAAGTCCCTTGTCCATTTGATAAATCGCATAAGCAAGCTGGCCATAAATATCAACAGATTTGACCACCAGCTGGTTAGCCTGATTTTTCAATAACTGCACTGGTGCATCTAAAATCGGAAAATTAATATTCATACAATCATCCTTCCCCTAGAAAGACCACGCGCGCGTCAGAATTAGCCACAGTCTGATTGCGTTTGCCCAAAATATAATCCATTGAGGCAAACTGCTTCTCTGTGACCTTCAGAATAACTACATGTCCCTCTTTGGGCTTATTTTTGAGTACGCGCGATTTAACTGTGTTGGCCTGAGTATTGTTCAGCGTTAGCTTGCTGTACACGGAATACTGAAGCATGACCCAACCTTCACTGATTAAGAACTTCCGAAATTTGGCATAGGCCTTACGATTTTCTGCCGTTTGCATAGGCAAATCAAAAAAGAGTAATTGACGCATATATCGATAACTCATACTTTCTCCATATTTTCCCAAGTATATTCAAAAATCGGAACCTCATTTGACGCCTTATGCAGGCAATCAATGACTTTTTTCACATAAATTTCAGCAATATTGATTAAATATTTATCCTGACCTTCAAAATGATAGGTGCGATTATAGATTTCAAAAAGTTGACGTTTGATTTTGGGAAATTCTTCTATGCGATTACAATACACAATTTCGTCAATGAGTGGCCTGAAGGGTTCCATAAGGTCACTTGCAAGATTGTAATGATTGAAGACATTGCTGTGCTTGAGACCTAGCTGTGTCAAACAGCCATTTTTCACAATTTCCCGAGAAAAAATAGACAGTAAAAGGGCATAACCATAATCAAGACTGGCATTGATATCATTTGTTTGCTCACGAGTAAAATTTTTGCCAAAAAGTCCATTAAAATAAACTTTGGCTGCGTGCCCCTCACGGTTGCTTTCATCGTATAGATTGAGTTCATTGATATAACCCACAAGCATACCGTATTCCGTTTCTAAACCTTGGGATTTCAAATGTCTTGCTTGATTAGTGATTTTTTGCTTAATGACCGCTGTCCATACTGTCGCTTGAATGTCTTCCGACCAAGCAATTTGCTGGGCAATAGCTCGGCTTGAATCATGACTGCCGTAATAAGCTTGCAACTCCGCTGAAGGCAGGCGTTTTTCATCACAGAAAATCAATTTTATTTTGTAGCTGATGAGTTTGGCCACTAAAGCTGAAGTGATAACAATATCAGTAGTTTCAAGCATGAGAGTGTGAATTTCAGATAAATGGATTTTTTCAATCCTGTTAGCTGATTTGTAAATCAGAGCGTTATTTTGATAAGACAGCTTACTGTGTTGATTGACAACAACAATTCTCCAGGTCATAATGTTTGCACTTTCTGTTTTGTTTTGATACAATGTCTGTGTTAAAAAATACTTGAGAACTATTCAATTTAACACGACGAAGTTAAAATAAGCCGATGTATGAAACAATCCATCTGAAAGAAGTGCGTAATCAGCTCTCATGAGTAGGTCTGTCATCGGGCCGTTTTTTTTTATTGTTCAAATCAAAAATCAAGAAAGACTTGCGCCAAATTTGCTCAAGCCTTTTTGACTTCTTTGGATAGCTATTTTAATTTTTCTCTGGTTTCGTAAAGTCCTGTTACGGATTGATGAATCAAAGTTGATTCTGTCAAATCCATACCATATTTCTCAGTATTCAAAGATTTTTTTCCAGGTTTATTTTCTTCTTGTTTTTTCCAAGTTCTTTTGAACATTTTAATCAAGGATTCAATTTTTTCATCTAAGTTTTGATTTTCAAATTTTTCTTGTTCTGAACCATTCAAAATACTCTCTACAGAAATACCTTCAAACTTTCCAAGAGATGAAAAGAATTGATTATCAGCAACAAATTTCATATAAGATTTGAACTGTAAATTCAACTTCTTATGCAACATGTCCTCCCCAATCTCATGCTTAAGAGCTTCGATCCCTTTAATATTCATATCTATCACATTTTTATCTTTGCTTCTTGAAGTCTGCAGAATCCTGCTCAACAACTGATACTCCTCACGCGTTGCATGGTACTGTTTAAATGGCCATGTAAAACTATATGAGGTTATTAACCGTTCTTTTTCGTCTGCCATTACTACCTTAGAATTATTTGGAATTTTACCTCTAACTATCTTGATATTTGAAAAATCTTTGAATTGTTCTTGAAGATAATCCAGAGTATTTTTTTCAATCCTGGATTTAAAAACAACCGGAACACGGGCTAAAGTTATTTTATGATTTCCTTTTTTATCAGTATATGAAAATGCAATAGAATACGCTGAATTAAGATTATCAAAACCGCCATATTTCTCAACACTCAGATGAGTTTTTAAAGGAATAACCCCTTTCGTATCTCTATTTTTATTTGTCCCACCATAAAGACTTTCATCAGAAAATTTTCCTTTGTGTTCCTCAGTTTTCTTAACCACATTGACCTGCTTATAGCTCATAACTTTATCAATAGTGTTCAAAGCTTCATTCCGCTTAGCAATTAACTCACCTGTTTCAAGATTCACCCAATTTTCTTCTCGCATTGTCGTTAGGAACTGACGGAAGTTATTCTTGCGTGTCGTTGCGTATTTGCCCAGTTGTTTGAGAATTCCTTTATCATATTGCCCATAAACCAAAATTTTGCGCTGATTTTCTGGGAATGTCAGGTACAAATAATTAGCCACAACACCATTCAAATAAGCATCATGCGCATGATGGTAATCATTGATTTCACGGACTTTATAAAAACCCTCATGCAGCTTTTCTTGTACAAATTTACCATCTACAATTTTGCCACCAGCCTCTAAATAAGCCTGTAGTTCCTTTTCCGTGAGTTCTTCTTTAGCCAGATAAATCACACCTTTACGAAACTGGCTGGTCAAGCCGGCTTTAGGAGTCAAAATTTCAGTTTTATTCTCTTCAAAATAAGCGGTCAAAATTTGCGCTACATTTTTGGTGATTTGCCGAGTTTCGACGAGCTGGCGATTGATAAATCCAGTCAAATCTTTTTCACTCGGTTTATCGTCCTTCCACTGGTCTGCTTTGGTCAGGTTAGCATATTTTTTACGAGAAATCATGCCGGCATCAAGCAATATTTTCCAGTAACTACGCATGTTTTTAACCACTTCGCTAGATGGGACATCGCCACCTTTTTTCTGATTACTTTCCCTTGAAACAAGTACTTTATTATCCCAAGAGTTGTCTGTAGTATAAGTTTGCGGGATGATATGATCGACTTCATAACTGGATAAATGACTTAAATCTAGCGACTCTCCAGTATACATATCACGGCCGTTCTGCAAGTAGTAGAGGAAAACTTTTTCATTATCAAAATTTTGATTTTCATCTAATTTAATAGCATCACTGAGATTTTTTTGCAGGTCCTTAATCCTATCCACCCGCTTTTTTGTGCGTTTAGAGGTTTGTTTTTCACGCGCCATTTCAATAACCACACGGCTGATGTTCTCCTTGCCCAAAATCTCGGTCAGCTCATCTACAACTTTCAAACTCTGCCAAATACCGCGTTTGATGGCAGGACTTCCTGCTAAATCAGCCACTAAATCATAGGATAACTGATTGTTTTTGAGCTTACCCAACTGGGCTTTTTCAATCTGCTCAGCGAAAGTTTTGGACTTGTCGTTAATGAGCGACATGAAATTTTGATTATAATCATTGGCCGTGCGCAGATAGTCCATAATGGTTTTGCCGTCGTCTGTAAGGCCGTCCAAAAGTCGACGAGACAAACGTCCCCAGCCTGTGTAATGTTTCTTGGACAGCTGGCTAACTTGTTCAGGAGTAAGTAACTGACCCCTTTCATCGTTGAACTTCTTGATTTGCCGTTTGAGGATTTGATTGTCTTCAAAAATCGTTTGAAATTCTACTATTCTGTCAAAAAAGGCTACATTTTGTTTAATCAGCGCTTCGTCATCAACCACGCGCAATAAGTCTTGATAGGTGGTCATTTTGGTGTTAAAATTATTTTGAAGTTTATCTACGCCAAAGAACATTTCTTTACTGTAGGGTTCTTGCGTGATATTATTGCTGACTAGGCATTCATAAACATCTCTTTTTGAAACTGACCGCTTTTTCTTCCAAACTTTATCAATAAGGAGTTTTCGCGTTTTTGCATCAAATGGGTTTCTTCCATGATCAAAATAACCTGAAATCATCAGTTCTTGTAAGACAGTAAATTCTTGATACAAAAGACTATGTTGAGGTAAGACTTTTTCTTCGGGCAAGTAAGTATCAAAATTGGTCATCCGTTGAATGAATTCTACTGCTGATGCGTCTTTATCTACCACATTTTCAATATTCCAAGGCGTAATTTTTTCATCTTTTTTATCTGGTCGTTTTTGCATCCAAGCAAAACGAGATTTGTCAGATCTTTTCTGCCCAATTTCTCCCTGATTGGCAGGTGTCAGCGGACCAACGTAATAAGGGATCCTGAACTTTATTAAGGTTTGAATCTTGTATTCATTGCTGCCTTCAGCTTTTTCTTCAAGGAAAGCAAATTGGCTGGCTTGTTTTTCAATGATTTTGACCAGTTCATGTTCATGCACCTGATAAGGAATGGCACCATTTTTGAACATGCGTTGCTTAGGCAAATAAGTTTCAAGTTCTATTTGCTTGAAGATGTCTCGGACTTCTGGCAAATCTTTAAGTGGCTCTAAAAATTTGACCAAATATTTGTAGAAATTTTCTTGTGTAGCATAAGCCAGTTTTGGACCCTTATCAAAGCCTTTAACATAAGCTTTGTAATTGTTTTCCAAGTTTTTCTTGAACATTTCTGCGTATTTTTCTGCACCTAAATGCTCACGTACAAGAGTTTTCAGAGCTTTTAAATCACGCGCATGATTGTCATATTTTTCAATCATCGCAAGGCTCAATGACGGTTGTCCATTCATGATACCTGCCAAAATCATAGACTCATAAACTGCTTTAGCCTGTTGGATAATGATTAGTTCTTCTGGTTCTAAAACAGCTTCTAACTCGCCGTATTTCTCGTTAAAATTTTCTTTTGAAAAATATATATCTTTCGGCATGTCTTCATTCATTTTCTCAGCATACTCTGCCTTATCAAAAATGCCCGAAATATCTACTTTATTTCCAACAATGGCCTTGAAAATCGGTAATTCTTTCTTAAAGCCTAGAATATCTTTTGAAATCTGTTGAGACTTAGTAGATTTTGATATTTTTTCTTTGAGTATTTTTTCAATTTCAGATAATTTGCTACTGTCAAATTGCTCAACATGCTTACGAAATTCAGTTTCTTCAAAATCCTCTCGCCTAAAATAATCATTAAGACTACTAAAAAGCCTCTTAAGATTATCTTGAATGTTGATATTTTCAACATTCATCGGCAAACCCTCTTGAATAAAATGTCCTCGAAATTTAAGAATATGATGCATAGCCAAATAGATCAAACGTAAATCACTAACCTGATTATTCATCAAATGATGTCTCAAATGATAAATGGTCGGAAATTCCTTGTAATATGCCTTTTCCTCTGCTTCTGTTCTGAACAGTGGGTACTTTACAGGGTCTATTTGCTTATCTTCCAGCCATAAAAAGGACTCATTCAAGCGGGCGAAAAAGTTCGGATCTTGCTCGGCCATTTCACTGGAAAAAATTTCTTGTAAGTATAATAAACGCTCACGACGACGTTTCAAACGTCTGCGCGTACCTCTTTTCCCACGTGCATCCGCAGCTACTTGTCCTTCTTCAAATAAACGCACACCCCAAAAATTTTTGTGCACACGTTTGTCTAGACCGCCCACTTTCATTTTCTTGCTGACCAGACTAAAATCATCCTTCAAAACAGCCCAGCCGACAGAGTTTGTCCCGATATCAAGACTAATCGTGTAATTTTTCTTTGCTTTCATACACACCTCTTCAAATTTTTCTGTTCTACGTAATCATCGCTGAATAAAAATTATTTCTAGTAACATATTTTAATTTCTTATCCCCTTTTGATTACGCTTTCACAAATATTTTAACATATTCTCTCATGTTTTTAAAAATAATATTTTCATTTTTGTATAGGCATCACAATGACCTAAAGCTGCGCTAATGCTTATCAGGTTAGTTAGAGAAAAAACAAAAATTGGCTACTTTTGAAATCACTCTCCCTGTAGCATTAAAAAAATATCACTCATACTTGGCAGAGACAAAATGTAGAATTTGATAAAATTTTCAAACAAAAAATCGAGAGTGTCACTCTCGATTATTTCTTATATGAGCTCAACTTTAGGGAGACAACGTTTTTGTGACTTTTGGTACCAGAGATGAAATTCAATCAAAACGCATGGCTTTGAAATTTTCATTTTCTTGAGGAAATTCCTGTTTTATTTCCCCAATCTGACCGACTTCAACAGTAATCTGTCCTGAGAGAAATTCTGTCAAATGTCCGCCAAAGGTCTTGTCATCGCTTAAAAAGTGTAAATGAGCCCCATCACCATATAAGTCCTCCAAAAACTTAGGCGACCAAATCCCAACAATCGTTCCTGAGATATTTTTTTCCATGAAATATGGCTGTTCAGCCAATATTTCCAAATAATCCTTCGTATTCTTTGCGGGTTTTGAGCTAATTTCTACAACATCAAAGTGTCCTATCATTTTTAGACTGTAGGCTGTATTGCGCGTTGGGAACTTTTCTGTCAAGTCATGCAAAGTCTGCATCGTTAGACCGTTGACCTTATAAGTCGCAAAGGGTTGGTGATCAAGCACTGCAACATAAGGCAAAGTCTCTTCTGGCTTAACTAAGCGTACTTGATTTTCAGAATTGCCGTGATAAGCAGTACCGTCAATAATAATTACTTCTCCATCAGCACCATCTAAGGTACCAATGCCAATTTGTCCATATTTTAAAGCTTCTCCAGCAGTTATGGTTCCTTCGTAAAAACCACCATAAAGGGTATTAAAAGAGCCATGCTGAAAAATCGCACTCATTTTATTTATAAAACTTTTAACCATAAAAGCATTATAACATATACCCTATTTTTTGTCATCTGTTTTATTTATAAATTTTACCGCACTTTTATGTATTTCTTTAAGATTAATACCTTGCTGACGTGCTGCAAAAATGCAGCCACAGTAGCATTGACGGTAGATATCATATGCTTTGCACATCTCCACAGAGCGTTTCCAGCCATTGTTTTTCTTGAAGTCGCTGGGCAAATAGTGGACAGCATAGATTTTTTGCATGTCCAGACCAATCTCATTAATAAGCTGTCCGTTCTTTTTAGGGCTTAGTGTAATAGCTGTACCAAAGTAATCATAGCCAAGTTCTTGCGCCTTTTCTGCGACAATATCTAAACGCATCTGGAAGCAAGCTGTACAACGGGAAGCGCCTTCTGCTTCAGCTTCCAGATTGTGTAGCTTCACCATTCTCATAAATTTATTTGGTTCATAGGGTGCGGCAAGGAAAAGAACATTGTTTCCTGTTCTTTTATTAAATTCCTCAACAAAGTCTTTCTGAACTTTCTCGCGACGCTCGTACTCACTCCGCGGGTGTATGTTGGAGTTTGAAAAATAAATCGTCACCTCAGCACTTTGACAAAGATACTCTAAACTATAGGTCGAACAAGGAGCGCAACAAGAGTGCAGAAGAATTCTAGGGCGAAGCCCTTCAGCTTCCCAACTTTCACGCATTTTTTGATAGACACGGTCATAGTTAATTTTTTGATGAGGATTCATCTTTTCCAGTATCTCGTTAGCATTTTTCATGCTCTTATTTTAGCATATTTTATCTCAAGAGTTTTTGGGAGTTTAGCCTCTATAAAACTTTTCTTTTTAAGCTTTCAATCTTTACTGATTTATATTTTAAAACTCTTCCACCCCTCTCTACCTCTGACCACATTGAATACTTTTTATTTAAAACTATACAAGCCTATACTTCTTCTTTAATGCAGGAACTTTATCCTCCTCAAGCACCTAATCTATGGTATAATATCATATTATGACTATGAAAACTTCATTGGCAACTTTAGTTGGAAAAAGCTCACGTTTGATTTTGGAGAAAGTTTTTAAACGTGGCAGCACTTTGCCAGGTAAGATTGCTTTAAAATTTGATCCTGAAATTCTGACCAGTTTGACGAAAGATTATGAAATTATCGTAATCACAGGAACAAATGGTAAAACATTGACGACAGCCTTGACAGTTGGTATATTAGAAAAAGCTTTTGGTAAGGTCGTAACCAACACTTCTGGCGCTAATATGATTACAGGGATTACTGCGACTTTCTTAACTGCCCCTAAAGTAAAAAAAGGCAAGAAGGGTTTTGCAGTCTTGGAAATTGATGAGGCATCTTTGCCAAAAATCACGGAATACATCAAACCTTCTCTTTTTGTCTTCACAAATATTTTCCGAGACCAGATGGATCGCTATGGCGAAATTTACACAACCTATGACTTTATCGTGAAGGGAGCGGCCAATGCACCAGAGGCAACTGTCTTGCTCAATGGAGACAGTCCACTCTTCCATTCTCGTCCATTGGTAAATCCTGTCAAATATTATGGTTTTGATTATGAAAGTCATGAACCCAAGCGTGCCCACTATAACACAGAAGGTGTCGTCTGTCCGGAGTGCCAGCATATTTTAGACTATAAACTTAATACTTATGCTAATCTCGGAAATTATATTTGTCAAAACTGTGGTTTTAAACGTCCTAAACTAGATTATTATGTATCAGAACTGACTGACATTACAAATACTTCTTCTCAATTTGTCATTGACGGTACTTCCTATAAAATTAACGTTGGAGGCCTCTATAATATTTATAATGCCCTCGCTGCTGTCTCTGTCGCTGAATTTTACGGAGTTCCTGCTGAAACAATCAAGGCTGGCTTTGAACAGTCCAAAGCCGTCTTCGGTCGCCAAGAAACGTTCAACATTGGCGAGAAAACTGCCACTATCGTTCTTATAAAAAATCCAGTCGGAGCAAATCAAGCGCTGGAAATGATGAAGCTTGCAGACTATCCCTTCACACTGGTCACCCTTCTCAATGCCAATTATGCGGACGGGATTGACACAAGCTGGATATGGGATGCTAATTTTGAACTGATTCATGATATGACTATTGATCAGATATTTGTTGGTGGCGTGCGTTACAGCGAAATGGCCAGACGTTATCGTGTATCTGGCTTCGATGAGCGCAAAATTCATGAATTTGAGTCGCTCAGCCAAGTACTTGAAGCAATCAAAAATCAAGCGGACAAGCACATTTATATCTTAGCAACCTACACAGCCATGTTAGAAATGCGTGATCTTCTGGCACAAAACCACCTGATTGGAAAGGAGCTACACTAATGGTTTATACTTCTTTAACATCAAATTTAGACGATCCTAAATATGACCTTCGTGTTGCCCACCTTTATGGTGACTTGATGAACACCTATGGTGACAATGGCAATATCCTCATGTTGAAGTATGTTGGCGAAAAGTTAGACGCTAACATGACTTTCGACATTATTTCTCTGGAAGATAAGTTTGACGAGAACTTTTACGATTTGGTCTTTTGGGGCGGTGGGCAAGACTACGAGCAAGAAATTATTGCAGACGGCTTTAAAAATATAACAGAACCCCTCAAAGCCTATATTGAAGCAGAAAAACCAATGCTTGCCATTTGTGGGGGTTATCAAATGTTGGGGCAGTACTATATCAATGCGGCAGGTAATAAAATAAACTGCACAGGCATCTTGCCACATTATACGAAAAATCTAGGCAATGACCGTTTTATCGGTGACATACAAATCCATAATGAAGATTTCAACGAAACTTACTATGGTTTTGAAAATCACTCAGGCATCACTTATCTTGGTAAAGGGGAAAAGCCTTTAGGTAAGGTCGTTTATGGTGGCGGCAACAATCCTGACGACGACACCGAGGGACTTCACTATAAAAATACTTTTGGAACTTACTTCCACGGTCCCATTCTCTCGCGTAATGCACGTTTAGCCTACCGTCTCGTAACAACTGCCCTCTATCAAAAGTACGGGCAAGACTTGGAACTTCCAACTTTTGAAGACATCTTAGCCCATGAGGAAAAGGGGCAACAAGTCTCTGACCTTAAACGCAAGGTGGATTAGTGTTACAGCAGAAACTCTCAAGACTGCCGAAAAATAAGAGTAAATCATGAAAACAAAAAATGGAACCTTAAAGAGAAGACGGTTCCATTTTTTTATTTTCAGATAAAGTGAACTTTTACTATCTTTTTATGTCAATACAAGCTATTAGTCAATCGACTTCAAGGCACCTAGCATATCAACCTTTTTAAGTTTCCGATGAACAACCACACTCAGTCCTAAAGTTGTTGTTAAAGTTATGATAGTGGAAAGTAAAAGGTTACTCCACAACAGATTAGGATTAAACATCGTTAAATCTGTTGGCAGCATCGTGATAATCACATGGTGGAAGTAAGCCCCCAGACCAAAACCAACCAATATACCTAGAATGCTTAATAAAATAGTTTCTCGATAAATATAAAGAGTGACTTCTCGGTCGTAAAAACCTAAAACTTTAATGGTAGAAAGCTCCCTAATTCTTTCTGACACATTGATATTGGTTAAGTTGTAAATCACGATGATAGCCAGCAAAATTGCACATCCTATCAGTACAAACATGACACTATTGATACCATGCAAGAAAGCATCAATCGTCTTTTGCAAATCGTTATTTTGTGATACGGTAATCGCTCCTGGGCTTTGCATAAAGTCCACCGCCACTTTTTGACTCGCTGAATGGGAAGCATCTTGAAGCTGGAGGAGATTTGCATTAGGACTAAAATTTTCACCAAAAACTTTTTTATAATAGTTCTGATTCATAAACATATAGTGTCCCATATACATCTCAGCGATACCTGCAACCTTAACTTTTACTTCTTTATCGTTGGTAGTTTTCAAGACAACCTCATCGCCGACTTTAGCACTAAGAAGTCCAGCTAGTTTTTCACTGAGAATTGCCCCTTGATTCGATAAAGGCAAGATTTTCTGACTGATGCGATTGCGCAAAGTAACAAAGTTCCCAAAGTCTTGTTCATTTCCTGGTACCATAAGACTAATGTCTTGTCTGTTGTTATGAGCCTTTTGATGTAGCTGCTCAAAATGTACAGTCTCATACGCTTTGATATTCTCTGAGTGAAGGAAATGGTTGAGCTCGTCCTGCTCTTTTTGTGTTAAACTCTCTTGCGAAACAGCAAGCATATTATAATGTAAAATCTCTCCAAACTGTTTCTGACCTAGCCCTGAAATGGAGTCACGAATACCAAAGCCCATAACAAGGAGAGCCGTGCAGCCAGCTACACCCACAATCGTCATCAACATGCGTTGCTTGTAACGGAAAATATTTCGTGCTGTAACCTTATAAGTAAAGCTCATGCGTGACCAAATAGGCTTGATACGTTCCAGAAAGATGCGTGACCCTGCTTTAGGCGCTTTTGCTAGGAAAAGCGTTGCAGGTACACCACGTAACTCAGCCTGCGTTACAAGATAAGCAGGTAAAACCGTGCAGGCCAACGCAATCACAAAGGAAACAACTGTCCAAAATGGGGAAAAGGTCAAAATTAAGTCAGAAAAAGTTGACGATGCAGAGTAGGCATTGAAAACCACATAGGGCAGCACAATATGTCCTAATATTGTACCTACTGTTGCCCCTGCACAGGCAGATACAGCACCATATACAAGGAACTTCCTTCTAATTTGTGTATGAGAGTAGCCCAGTGCCGTAAGCAAGCCCATATTTCCTCGTTCTTCTTCTACAAAACGAGTCATTGTCGTCAAACTTACAAGTACTGCTATTGCAAAAAGAACAACGGGAAAGATGTCAGAGAGAGTATCAATCCTTGTAGAATTATCAATGAAGTTCTGATAACCAGGATTGCCTTCTTTACGGTTGTTCACTGTGTAGACGGGAAGAGGAAGATGCGCTAGCTTTTCTTCCTGCTCCTGTAGCTTACTTCTACTTTCTTCAAGTTTTTCCTTGGCTTCATTTAGGCTATCTTGCATGGCTTGAAACTGTGCATTATTCCCAAATAGAAGCTTCTGCTGATCCAGTGATACTTTCGCTTCTCGAAGTTTTTCTTCCTCAGCAGTGAGTTGCATTAAAGCCTTGTTTAGCTGCGCTTGTGGCTCACTTTTTATGTCCATCAAACGTTTCTGAGGTTGTTTGGCCAGCAAAGTTTTTAAAGCCTCTTGATAGTAATCGGATGTTGACATAAATGTACTGTCATAAGGACTAAGACCTTGCATAGATTTAAAACTTAAACGGGCAATCATATACACATCTGACTGAAAGACTTCAGGAGAAACAACGGCATAACCACTAAGTTGACCCGTTCCGACATTGGTTTGCCCGTAAAAATTTTTATCAACAAATTCACTTGATTTCACGAAACCAACCAGTTTAAATTCATGTGTTTTTAAAATAGAGCTGCCATTATTTTTGCCTTCAGTTACACGAATAGTATCTCCAAGCTTGTATTTATCTTGATGAAGAAAGTCCAAAGCCATTTCATTCTTTTCTTCTGGCATTCTTCCTGATACAAGCTCGTAGGTCGAAAGCTTTTCCGCTTGCGAAAAGAGTCGGAGAGCAGTCTTTTGATCAGGAAGAAGGACATCTTGAAAATAGCCAAAATCAGCTGTTTGTAGGCCTTCCATCTGACGGATAAGTGCCTGATCAGAACTATCTAAACCAACTGTTGAGGTCACACTCATATCAGCCAAATGATGGCGTGCATAAAATTCCTCAGCTGTCGCACGCATATTGGGACCAGATAACTTTAAGCCAACAAAAGCAAAGACACCTAAAGCCATAAGTGAAAAAATAGACAGAAAACGTCCCAACGAGCCGGTAATGGAACGTCGAATACTTTTATGGAGTGTTTTTGTTTTCATAGCATTACCACTCAATCATTTCGATATCTAAAGGTTTCTCATTGACTGTGATTTCCTTAACTTTACCATCATGAACATGAATAATACGATCCGCAATTTGGCTAATCGCAGCATTGTGTGTCACAATGATAACTGTTGCCCCCTGAACCCGTGCCATATCTTGTAGTATCTTCAAGACCTGCTTTCCTGTTTGATAATCTAAGGCTCCAGTTGGTTCATCACAAAGAAGAAGCTTCGGATTTTTAGCAATGGCACGTGCAATAGCAACACGCTGTTGCTCACCACCTGAAAGCTGTGAAGGAAAGTTGTCTAAACGATGCCCAAGTCCCACACTTTTTAAGACCTCAACAGGATCCATAGCATTCTCAACAATTTCTGAAGCAAGCTCTACATTTTCCTTTGTCGTCAAATTATTAATCAAGTTATAGAATTGAAAAACAAAACCAACATCCCGCCTACGATAGGTAATCAACTCCTTAGCAGAAAGTTCAGCAATATTTGTCCCATCTATGACCACCTGACCCTCATCACTAGAGTCCATTCCACCAAGGATATTCAAAATAGTGGACTTACCTGCACCAGAAGTCCCTAAAATAACAGCCAATTCACCTTTTTCAATGCTAAAATTCACATGGTCATTGGCATATATTTCTTCTCCTCCAGATTGGTAAATTTTTGATTCGTTTATTATCTCAATATAGGACATGTGTTCCCCCTGTAAGCGTTTGTATTACTCTATTATACCATACTCTCACCCCTCATTTTATTGGTTTAATTACAAAAAAACGCCAGCCTAAAAGCTCACGTCTTCTTATATTCGGCTCTGTCAACTCTGCGGTGGT
>NZ_DKXK01000004.1:0-6171 GCF_002492185.1 Lactococcus sp. UBA7128 | reverse complement strand
GGTTCGAATCCAGCTACCCCAGTTGTTTGCACAGGCTCAAGCTGAGCCTGTTTTTTTTAATAATTTTTGATAGAATAAAAGTATGTATACAGTAAAAATTGGGCTTGACGCTCACCTTCACGATGAGTTTGTTGCTGCCTCCGGCATGCCAAACCTCTTACAAACTTCAAAATGGGCCACAATCAAGAGCAGCTGGAAATCAGAAATCATTGGATTTTATCAAGAGGATGAATTGGTTGCGAGCAGTATGGTCTTGATTCGACCTCTTCCACTTGGTTTTACAATGCTGTATATTCCACGTGGTATTTTGATGGATTACACAGATAAAGCTTTGTTAAAGTTTGTTTTGTTAGAATTAAGGAAATTTGGTAAAAGTCAAAGAGCACTTTTTATCAAATTTGATCCTGCCTACAAATTTGATGACGCCTATGATATCATGACAAATTTAACAAATTCTGGTGTGGAATACACTGGACGTACGACAGAGATGCATGATACGATCCAACCGCGTTACAATGCGGTCATTTATAGGGAAGATTTTTCAGAAGAAACTCTGGACAAAAAAACACGTCAATTTATTCGCAAGGCCCGAAATTCTTATCCAGAAATTGTTTTTGGTGGAAAGGAGTTAGTTCCTGCTTTTGCTGAATTAATGAAAAAAACTGAGGCACGTAAGAATGTGAACCTTCGTGACGCAGATTATTACACCAAACTTTTGGACACTTATGGCTCAGATGCTTTTATAACTTTGGTGAAATTTGATATGGCTAAAGTTAAAAAAGATATGGAAGTCAACGTGGCAAAAATTAAGGCTAATCAAACAAAAGCCAAAAATGAAAAACGTCTCAAAGTTTTAAGTGAAGAACTTGCAATTGCTGAAAAAAACATTTCTGATATTTCAGCCTTCATTGCTGAAAAAGGAGAAATCATTCCTGTAGCAGGAACCTTGTCTATCAATGCTTTTGGTGCAGCAGAGACACTTTATGCAGGAACAGATACTGCATTTCAAAAATATTACCCTTCGTACTTAGTATGGTTTGAAACGATACAACATGCCTTCAAAAATGGAGCAAACACACTGAATATGGGGGGACTAGAAAATTCTCTTTCAGAAAAAGATGGACTCTTGAAATTTAAAAAGCATTTTAATCCACGAATTGAAGAATACGTAGGTGAATTTGACTTACCCGTAAATAAACTCCTTTATAAAATGGCAAATGCACTGTACAAGCGCCAGAAAACAAAGCATTGAGGGGCAGCAAGAAAAAAAGTTTACAATAGGTTGTAAACTACTACACATTTTCGAGAAAAATGTTATAATGAATATTAGCTATTAGGGAAGGAAGGGGCTTTTTGCCTGTAAACTTGTAAACATGGAATTCAAGCATGACACTGTAATGCTACACGAAACTGTTGATATGCTTGAGGTTAAACCTGATGGCATCTATGTTGATGCAACCCTTGGAGGGGCAGGACATAGTGAATATCTTTTGAGTAAGTTGACAACAGGGCATCTATATTCCTTTGACCAGGATGATGCAGCGCATGAAAATGCTAAAGTTCGTCTGAAAACGGCTTTGGATGAGAACAAAGTTACTCTGATAAAAAGTAATTTCCGCTACTTGCGCTCAAAGTTAGGAGAGCAGGGGATTACAAAAATTGACGGTATACTCTATGATTTAGGTGTATCTAGTCCACAGTTTGATGACAGCCAGCGTGGTTTCTCCTACAAAAAAGAAGCGCGTTTAGATATGAGAATGGATCAGTCTCAGGCACTGTCTGCTTATGAGGTGGTCAATGATTACCCTTATGAAGATTTGGTCCGAATTTTTTACCGTTATGGTGAGGAAAAGTTTTCAAAGCAGGTGGCGCGAAAGATTGAACAAGCCCGTAAGCTTAGACCTATTGAGTTGACAACGGAATTGGCAGACATCATCAAGTCTGCACTTCCACAAAAAGAACTTAAGAAAAAAGGACATCCAGCTAAACGCATTTTTCAAGCAATTCGAATTGAAGTGAATGATGAGCTTGGAGCAGCAGAGGAGTCAATAGAAGAAGCAATTGATTTGCTTAACGTTTCCGGACGGATCAGCGTGATTACCTTTCATTCTTTAGAAGATCGCTTGACCAAAACAATTTTTAAAGAATACAGCACCGTTAATGTCCCTAAAGGATTGCCGCTGCTTCCAAAAGATATGGAAGCCAAACTAAAACTGGTCAATCGCAAGCCGATTCTTGCAAGTGACGAAGAACTTAAGCTTAACAACCGTGCGCACAGTGCTAAACTTCGTGTAGCAGAAAAACAAAGAAATTAACATCTGAAAAAAATAAGTATGGAATTAGAGAGGGGAGAAAAATATGGCCGCACAACCTAAAGAATATTTTGATATTGAAACAGCAGCCAAAAAGGACAGCTATGCAATTTCAAAAGATTCATTGGCACCAGAAGTTTTAGCTAAAAAATTTAAACGCTTTTCTGGAGTTGAAAAAGTATTTTATCTCTCTATGGTAATTGTCGCATTAGTTCTGGCAGTTACTCAGCTCTTCATCCAAACTAAAACGCAAGAAGTAGAAAGTAGAACTCTGCACTATAACAGTCAGATTACTGCTAAAGAACAAAAAAATTCTGAATATGATCAGAAAATTCAGGAGCTCACCTCTCAAGACAAACTTCAAAAAGTTATAGATGACCATGGTATCTCCTACAACTCTGATAATGTATTGAAAGCGACAAAATGAAAAATATTTTTCGAATAATTACCCTTCCTTTCAGACGTATTTCGAAAAAAGCGAAAAAAAGCCATCAAAGGCCTGAAGAAAATCGTAAACGTGTAGGTAAAAGTCTATTTTTGGTAGCTATTGCTCTGTTTGCGATTTTTATATTCCGCTTTGTCTGGATTATTACAGTGAACGAAATCGGTGGTGTCAACCTCTCCGAAATGGCCAAAACGAATTATTTAAATACAACCACTGTCTATGCTAAACGTGGAACAATCTTCGACAGAAATGGTGTCCCTCTGGCTGTAGATGCCAGTGATTACACTGTTTATGCGGTCCTTGATAAAGCACAAGTTGACAACAACAACAATAAGCTCTATGTAGATAAGGCAGACTTCCCAAAAGTTACAGAATTTCTAAATAAAGAGTTGGGGATTGACAAAAAACTCATTGAACAACAATTAAATTCAGGTAAAGCACAAGTCCAATTTGGATCGGCAGGAACCAAAATTCCTCTGGCTAAGATGGAGCAGATGAAAAAGGATGCGGCAGATGCAGGCATAGTCGGGATTGGTTTCACAGCCAATGTGACGCGCTCAAACCCAGAACCTAATTATGCTTCACAGTTTATTGGTATTGCGCAACAGAAAACACCAGGTGATCCAAACTCAGGTTTGGTTGGTATTAATGGCTTAGAGGCTTCCTTTAACGATATCTTGAGTGGCAGCAATGGCGAAGAAACTTATGAAAAAGATCGTTATGGCCGTCCTTTACCTGGAACAACAACAGTAAGCAAACCAGTCAAAAATGGTCAGGATATTTATACAACCTTGGATGCACGTTTGCAAAGCACTCTAGAAACACTCATGGATGAAGCCGTGAAAAGGTCTGGAGGTCAGCAGCTCTCAGCTACACTGATGGATGCGCATACAGGAGATATCTTAGCCACAACGCAACGCCCGACTTTTAGCTCCAATAACTTTAATGATAAGGCAACGCGGGAACAGCCGCATTTTACGGAAAATAGTATGCTTTATCAGTCGCAGTTTGAACCTGGATCAGTCATGAAAACTTTCCTCATGGCCTCAGCTTTGGATAGTAATAAGGTGGACTTGAATGCTTCTTACTATCGCCGTGTAAACTTATACGATGTTGTAATTAATGACTGGGATGCCAATGAGACTGAAGATGGCAGCTTTAAATTACCATCCACAGTTACCTTCGCTGAAGGCTTCATGATGTCAAGTAATACAGGAATGACACGAATTGTCCAAAATATGGGAAATAATCTCTGGGACAGCTATTTGCGTCGTTTTAGATTTGGTATACCTACACGTATCGGTATGGGCGGAGAGCAGTTCGGCTCACTTCCTGACGACAGTAATCCAGTATCTCAAGTCCAATCTTCATTTGGACAAGGGATCAGTACAACTCAAATCCAGCTTTTGCGTGGTTGGACCAGTTTCGCCAATAAAGGCGTAATGCTTGAGCCACACATTGTTGATAGGATTGTAAATAAAGACAACAACACTTATTTGAAAAATCAGACAGAAGTGATTGGGCGACCAGTTTCTGAAAATGCTGTGAACAAAACAAAAGATTTAATGGTTGGTGTTAACACAGATCCAACATGGGGAACTTCTTATCTCACTACCGAATCGCAAGGACATTCTCCTGGTCCACTCTTTATGGTTAATGGGAATACTATGGCTGTGAAGACAGGGACAGCACAAATTGCATCAGAAACGGGAGGATATCTTAAAGGCATGCAAGACAATATTTATTCTGCTGTAGCCATGTATCCACCAGAAAATCCCGACTTTATCTTCTACATGAATATTAAAATTCCGTCAAATCCTTGGTCGTTGACTTACATTTCAGATGTTGCCAACCCATTGATGACACGGGCAGAACAAATCAAGAATCAGGATGCAGCTGCATCAGATATGGCTAATTTAAAAGAGGGTAAAGTTACTATTGGAAATTATGAAGGGGAAGCACCTGGTAAGATTTCAGATGAGCTCCGTCGTAATCTTTTAGCACCGGTCGTTATAGGTCAAGGGACGAAAATAACTGACCAATCTGTACCTAAAGGTGAAGAAGTCAAGGCAAATTCACCTGTCATGCTCCTCACTGATGGGGATCACTTCATGCCCGATATGTTCAAATGGTCTAAAGAGCAAGTTGAACAGCTGGCCAAATGGTATAACTTGAAAGTCGAATATCAAGGTTCTGGTAACCATGTTAACACACAAAGTGTAGTGATGGGAACCAAACTTAAAGATAATCAAACAATCACAGTGACAATGAATTAGGCGAAATTTTTCGCCTCTTTCAATTTTGAGCTAGGAAAGCTCTAACTATAAAAAAGGAAACAAAGTTTCCAAGTAACAGTCGGAGGCACTATGTTAATCACTGCATTTTTAGCAGCTCTAGTTGCGCTGGTTTTAACCATGATTGGAATTCCACGCTTTATTATGTTTTTTCACAAGAAAAAACTTGGGGGACAACCCACGCTTGAAGAAGTAAAACAACATGCCAGTAAGGCAGGTACACCAACGATGGGAGGGCTGGTATTTGTCGTTTCAGCGCTCCTCGTTTCAGCCGTCTTCGCTCTCACCTTTGGCCAATTCACACCCATGTTTATTACAGCATGGTGGGTTTTAGCAATGTACGCGCTGATTGGTTTTTTAGATGACTTCATGAAAGTCTTTAGTCAAAAAAATCATGGGGGTCTCAAAGCCAGCCACAAACTTATAGCACAAATCGCTACGGGTATCGTTTCTTATTTGATTTTGATGCAAGTAGACAGTACAAATGTTCTCAATATTCTGGGCTGGAAAATTGATTTGAGCTGGTTCTTTGCCATTTTCATTATTTTCTGGCTCGTTGGCTGGTCAAACGCTGTGAATCTTACAGACGGTATCGATGGTTTAGCAAGTATCACGGTTGCTATTTCTTTAAGTGCCTATGCTGTCATAGCTGTTGCGCAGGGACGGTATGATGTACTTCTTATCCTCTTATCTGTTATTGGTGGCTTACTTGCTTTCTTTATTTTCAATCACAAGCCTGCGAAGATATTTATGGGAGATGTTGGAAGTCTAGCCCTTGGTGGTTTTATTGCCATGATTTCCATCCTGCTGCATGCAGAGTGGTCCCTTCTTCTGATTGGTTTTATCTACATCTTAGAAACAGTCTCCGTCATGATGCAGGTCTCTTACTTTAAGTTGACACATGGGAAACGTATTTTCCGCATGACCCCCATTCATCACCACTTTGAACTTGGTGGATTTTCGGGCAAAGGAAAGGGTTGGAGCGAGTGGAAGATTGATATCGTGTTTTGGACTGTTACGGCAGTCCTGTCTCTCTTAGCCCTTCTTATTTATTTCAACATATAAAAATTACAGTGCTCTGTAAACTTTGTGGCTCTAGATGAAAAATCTATTGCCATTT
>NZ_DKXK01000020.1:0-24848 GCF_002492185.1 Lactococcus sp. UBA7128 | reverse complement strand
GTGTTTGATGAGAAAAGGGTGCTTGGTTTGGATTGGGGCTTGCTTGGTCTTCTCTGCTGGAAATGTGAAACTGCTAAACCTAAAAAACCTTACTAAGTTAGAACCTCCTCTATGAAGTTCATTACTTACATTTTCTTGCAGCACTTTCCCTCTCTACTCCACATTTTTCTAATTCGTGCAAATTTGTTAAAATAAGGTGTAGATAAAATAATTAAAGGGAGTGAAAGAATATGAAAAGGAAAGATCGCCGAAAGAAAAAAAGTATGACCAAAATTTTATTACTGCTTTTGGTTTTGATAATAGGCGTGATTGTGTATGTCTTCCTCAATCAAAAACAAGCTGATAAAAAGGCTGAAAACTCTGTAGCAAATATTGCTTCAAAAGAAAAAAATACTGTTTCAAAAAATTCCTCTGAAAAGAAAGTGTTGCTTTCTAAAGACGAAAATCACTTGCCTATATTAATGTATCATTATGTTACTTCAAATTCTGATGAGCTCCCTCAAGATTCTAATAATATAGACATTGTGGCTTTCGAAAATCAACTAAAGGCCCTAAAAGAAAACAACTACAAAACTGTCAGTGCTGCCGAAGCACAGCAGTTGCTAACAAAAAAGGAAAAGTTGGATAATAAACTGGTCTGGCTCACATTTGACGATGGCTCCGTTACAATGTACACAAGAATTTTCCCATTACTAAAAAAATATAACATGCACGCCACCTCATTTATTATTACAGATTATGTGAATAACGGACAAGGTGGAATCCTTACATGGGACCAAATCAAAGAGATGAAAGAAAGCGGGCTAGTGGATTTTGGAAGCCATACAGCCCAACACTTTGATCTAGGTCTACAAACTGCCGAACAACAGCAAGAGGAACTTTTGAAGTCCAAATCAGATTTAGACAAAGAGCTAAACCAGAATACCGATATGATCTGTTACCCAGCTGGTGGATACAATCAAGATACGCTTAATATTGCTGATAAACTTGGCTATAAATTTGGGGTTCTTGATCCTGGGCGTAATGGTGCTATCGAATCTGATGCTAAAGAGAGTGACGGACTTCTTATGCTTCCTCGCTATAGAATGTTAGATACAACAACACCCAATGACTTGTTGAAAATGCTTGAACAATCTACCGTCTATAATACAGAAAACACGATTGAAAAATAATCAAGCTTATCACAGAAGAACGGACTTAATTTCGACCTAAAAATAATTTTTCACAAACACAAAAACCTCTCTATTAAGCGGTTTTCATAATCATGTAAAGTCATGTAGGTGTATATTTAAGGCGCCTAAGCCTTGGCGACTCACAAAATTTGACAAACTCGGTCGTTATGATATAATGGTTTCAACGAATATTGTAGTGAGCATTGCTCACCGCTTAAACCGAGGACTGGCAAATTTCCTCGGTTTTTTGTTTTTCAAATTTCAAACAGCAAAAAATGCCCCTCTGGCAAAGGGGCGAAATAGTGGACTAACGGCGCTTACGTCGGTCTTTCAACCAATCCTTGACCAGCTCAAGGACTACTCCGACCACTATCGGAGCGACAACTGATACGAATATTGTAATGAGCATAAACTCACCTCCTTTCTAAGACGTGATTGCATCAGAAAGGTGCGCCGAAAGTTATTATAGCATAGTCTGACAAGTCTATCGGTTAAAACCAAAAAATCCACCCCTAGACTTTCCAAAGTTCAGGACGGTTTTAAACTACACATCTAAGAAATTAGGAGTGCCAAGAAATCTTTCTCTACAAGATATGTACATCAAACATAACATTTGACAAGTCATTCAAGAATTGATAGACTAATCTTGTGCATCAAGATTGCACAATTAATATAGTTAAATCATCTCTTGATAGTAAACCCCCCACATATCCGGGAAAGGTTGAGGTCAGGAGATTTTTGTATTTTAAGGAGAAAAAATGACTAAAGTTGCAATATTAGTAGATGGTGGATTTTATCGCAGAATATCGAATAATGTTAAAGGACATAAAACAGCAAAAGAAAAAGCTGATGAGCTTTACGGTTACTGCTTACGCCATCTTAAAGGCATACATAAAGAGGACGAATATGATGAATTATATCGTATTTTCTACTACGACAGTGCACCGCTCAATAAAGTTGTCTACCATCCATTAACCAAGAAAAATATAGATTTTTCTCGATTAGATAGCAAAAAATGGGCAGAGGATTTTTATAGTGAACTTTCACGAAAAAGAAAAGTCGCTTTAAGATTTGGAGAACTTAGCGATGGTAGCGCTGCTTATAACATAAAGGCAGAAACAACTAAAAAACTTCTTAAAGGTTCTAAGAAAATCGAAGATTTACAAGAACATGATTTATCATTGAATGTTCAACAAAAAGGCGTTGATATGCGTATTGGGTTAGATATAGCTACCCTTGCTTTCAAAAACCAAGTTGATAAAATTGTTCTCATAGCAGGCGATAGTGATTTTGTTCCGGCTGCAAAATTAGCACGTAGAGAAGGGATTGATTTTATGCTTGATTCCTTGGGAAATAATATCAAGGACTCATTATCAATGCATATTGATGGTCGAAGAACCTGCGATAATGATTACATCAAGAGATATTAAAACAAAAAAGCCACCCAAGTTTGGCGACTGCGGAACGGCTTTAGATTAAGTACAAAAACAACACGGCACTTGTGTCTTTTCTTGTACTCCGTTTTACAAGAAAAAAGGAGTTAAATGAAATTATGGCAAGTTTCAGAAAGCGTGGAAAAACATGGGAATTTACAATTTCAAGAGCAAAAGAAAATAAACCACCACTCACAAAAGGTGGCTTTAGAACCAAAGCTGATGTAATTGAAGCAGCTGATAAAGCGAAGACCGAACTTAAAAACGAGTCACAATTTGCATGAGACATTACCCTATATGATATATGATTATTTTGAGCATGTATGACTTTACTTGATTTTTGAAACACAAAAACCGCTCTATTAAGCGGTTTTTAATATAATACACTATAATACAATGCATTAGGAAAGGCGGCAGACGGATTTGAACCGACGATCAAGCTTTTGCAGAGCCATGCCTTACCACTTGGCTATGCCGCCACAACATTAATCATTATATCGAAATCTAAGCGTAAAAGCAAGAACTTTTGTGGCTTTTTCCCCATCAAATTCCTGTTTCATTCTTCCATTTTAACAAGCACCTGCTAAAGACGAATGTATATCTTCTCTTGAACATCACGCGTTTTTGAGCCAACTCTTGGTGCTTCAGAGCAATCAATAGCCCAGAATACATGTAAAAACAAAAAGTACTCAACCTCACCATTCTTATGTATGGGCTTGAGTACTTTTTCACTTTTGGGAATGTTGTCCCAAATCGTTTATTTTTCTCAAAGTTTTTGTCTATTATATTACTGGTTTTCCAGCGCTTGAATACGTTTTTCCTGACCGATGATTTCACCAGCCAAGTCTTTGAAGGTAATTGCGTTCATCAGATGGTCTTGAGCATGTACCATATAGAGGTCTATTTCTGTATGGATACCCTGTGCTTCCTTCGTCAACATATCTGTCTGAACATCATGGGCTTGAAGCAACTCTTGATTAGACTCCTGAAGGGACTTTTCTGCTGCTTCAAAATCTCCTTCTTTTGCCTGTTGGATTGCTTGAAAGGCCAGACCTTTAGCATTTCCTCCATGCATGATAATGCCCATCACAATTTCCATTCTTTCTTCGTTCATTACATCCCCTTTATTTCCTAATCTTTATCTCTGTTTTACTTCATCAGTGCTTCTGCTGCTTCTAGGACTTTATCTCCTCGCATCATGCCATAATCTTGCATTTTTATCACATCCATCGGCACATCAGCGGCAGCTGCTTTCTTTTGTACTTCTGCCTTCATGAAGCCTACTTGTGGTCCTAAAAGAAGAACATCTGGTTTAGGATTGGCAGCGAGCATATTGTCAATATCCGCTGTTGATTTTGCAAAAATTTCGTAGTCTTTTCCCTTGTCTGCAGCTGCTTTTTACATTTTTGAAACCAAAAGAGATGTGGACATCCCCGCTGCACAAGCCAAAGCGATTATTTTATCAGCCATATTAATTTTTCCCCTTTTTCTTTTATAGTTTTAAGTATACCGCTTTCATTTCTGTTTTGCAAGTGCTCTCACTAATGAAGACAAGGTATTTTATAAGTAATCACCATTATTTTCGATTAAGCTCTTATACCAGTAATAAGAATCTTTAGGAATTCGTTTTAAACTCCCTTCCATACGCTCATCTTGGTCAACATAAACGAAGCCATAGCGTTTTTGATAACCATTCAGCCAACTTAACAAATCTGTATAAGACCATGTATGATAACCTATAACCTGAGCACCATCTGACATTGCTTCTTTTATGGCTTTCACGTGAGCTTCTAGATAGTTGATCCGGTGGGCATCATGAACTTTTCCAGATTCCAACTTATCATATTCTCCAAGACCATTTTCCGTAATCATCACTGGGATACGATAGCGGCTAGTGATACGGCGTAATGCAATCCGCAAACCTACAGGGTCTATTTCCCAATCCCAGTTTGTCCGCTCAACAGCTGGATTAGTCACGCGCTTGTACAGTCCCGGAATCCCTTGCTCACCACCAGAGCCCTTGACACCAGTCGTGTTCATTTTACCCAGAGTTACCCCACCTTCTTTTGGATTCCACGCATTTGCAGCAGTTTGATAGTAATTAATCCCTAAAAAATCAGGTTTGGCGGACTTTAACAGTTCAAAATCACTTACTTCTGTTTCAAACATCAAGTCATTTTCTTTAAGATAACTTAAAGCTGCGATGGGATACTCCCCATAACAATAAACATCCATCCAAAAGTGCGCAAGCATTTCTTCGGCATTTTCAGCAGCTAAAACATTAAGAGGATTTGCATCTATCGCATAGTTCGGCGTGTAGGCAAAGGAAGGACCTATTTGCCCCGGCATTGCCATATCATGAAATTTATTGATAACTGCTGCATTTGCTAAGTTTGCATGGTGATTCACCTGATAAAACAGTTTCATATCAACCTTCCCCGGCGGATGTGTCGCTAATACCCAGCCGTGCTGAGTAAAAATATTTTGCTCATTAAGGGAAACCCAATATTTTACTTTTCCTTTGAAGGCTATAAATAAAGTTTCAGCATAATTGACAAAATCCTCAATGATTCGACGACTTTCCCACCCACGGTACTCATCTTCCAAAGCCTGAGGCAAATCCCAATGGTAAAGGGTGACCACAGGTTCAATATCATGTGCAAGCAGTTCGTCTACTAGGTCCGTATAAAATTTCAAACCTTTTCTGTTGATTTCTCCTCGTCCTTCAGGAAAAATACGTGTCCAAGCAATCGAGAAACGGTAGGATTTCAGTCCCATTTCTGCCATAAGTGCCACGTCTTCCTTATAGCGATGATAGTGATCAACAGCTATATCACCAGTTGTTCCTTGAAATGTTTTCCCCGGAATTCGGACAAAATTATCCCAAACAGAAAGTCCTTTGCCATCTTCATCATGTGCCCCCTCAACTTGATAAGCCGCTGATGCAGAGCCCCATAAAAAGTTTTTCGGGAAAGCTTTAAGTTTTTTATGTTCCATTATAGTTCCTCTCCATTTGAGGCAATGACTTTACTGTACCAAGCAAAAGAATCTTTCTTCGAGCGTTCCAAAGTTCCATTTCCTTCGTTATCTTTATCCACATAAATAAAGCCATAACGTTTCTTCATTTCACCTGTTCCAGCAGAAACAAGGTCAATAAAGCCCCAAGGTGTATAACCTATCAAGTCCACGCCATCGTAGTTCACTGCCTCCTTCATCGCTTCAATGTGGGCTTTCAAGTATTCCACACGATATGGATCATGAATGCTGCCATCTTCTTCGACTTTATCCACGGCTCCAAAACCATTTTCAACGATAAAGAGTGGTTTTTCATAACGTTCATTGAACCAGTTCAAACTGTAGCGTAGCCCTAATGGATCGATTTGCCAGCCCCATTCTGACACTTGGACATATTGGTTTTTTACTAAATCTCGGTTTTCAATATAATCAAAAGTTGGAGCCCCTAGCTTCTCTTGCTTTTCCGATTTTTCAGCTGTACTTGGCATATAGTTCAGTTTAAGACTTGGGTCAATCTTTTCAGCCTGATCTTTGATGGCAAAACTCATATAATAACTAAAGCCGATATAATCTACTTCTCCTTTAGCGAGTTTTTTAATATCTTCTTCTGTTATATCCAAGTCAAAACCTTTGCGTTCAAAGTATTTGAGAATATAGCTTGGATAATGTCCACGCGCATACACATCAGTAAACCATAGACGTCGTTGCATCGCAATCTGCGCTGCCATCATATCTTCTGGTTTACATGTCGCCGGATAGATAGGACACATGGCAATCATACATCCTATTTGAAACTCCGGATTAATTTTGTGGCCGAGCTCAACAACCCGTGCTGAAGCGACCAGCTCATAGTGTGCAGCCTGATACATAATCTTTTCACGATTTTCACCTTCCACAAACTTCAGGCCCGAGTTAGTAAAGGGGGCAAAATCCATGTCAAAATTCGCCTGATTATTAATCTCGTTAAAAGTCATCCAATATTTGACTTTATCTTTATAACGTGTCATCACGACTTCAGCAAATCTTACAAAGAAGTCAATCAATTGACGATTACGCCAGCCTCCATATGCCGTAACCAAATGATAAGGCATTTCAAAGTGCGAAAGCGTAATGACTGGTTCGATACCATTTTTCAAGCATTCATCAAACAAATCATCGTAAAATTGTAAACCTTCTTCATTTGGTTCCTGTTCATCCCCATTTGGGAAAATACGCGTCCAAGCAATGGAAGTGCGGAAACAATTCACACCCAATTCTGCAAAAAGTTTGACATCATCCTTATAACGATGATAGAAGTCAATGGCTTCATGATTAGGGTAATTTTCACCGGGTAATACCCCATCGGTAATCCGACGCTCAACCCCATTTGCTCCAGCAGTCATGACATCAGCAACGGAAACACCTTTTCCACCAGCCTTCCAGCCACCTTCAAGTTGATGGGCAGCTACCGCGCCGCCCCACAGAAAATCTTTTCTTAAAGTCATTTTTCCTCTCTCTTTTCTCTAATTCTAAGGTTTGAACCTGCGTTTCTTTGCATTCTAAACATCCTCCCCTTTTCTAAACGCTCAGCTCCCCTCTATAAATATAATCTCATATGCCACTTTGTGAAATTACATTTATAGAAGGGAGATCAAGCATTGGCTTAATCTCAACTTTCTATTATGCTTGTTCGGCTTGCTCTGCTTCGTATGCTTCTTTTTCTTGTTGTACAAGAATCGCATCATATTTCTTAGCAAATGGCCAATAAATAATCCCTGTGACAAAAATCATTAATGCCTGCCATAAAGCCCCTTGCCAACCTCCAACAATCAAACCTGAAAGGATAGGTGGTGTTGTCCAAGGCACATACATCCCATTAAATGGAGGGATAATATGTAGTGCAATAGCTGCATAGGTTCCGAAACCTGAAACCAGCGGTGCAATCAAGAACGGGAAAGCCAAGATTGGGTTCAGGACAATAGGCATACCAAAGAGTACAGGCTCATTGATATTGAAGAATGCAGGTGCCAGAGTCAATTTCCCAATCGTTCTCATTTGAACGGAACGTGCACGATAAATCATAAAGATAACGAAACCAAAAGTCATTCCTGAACCTGTTACTGTAATAAATTGGTCCATGAAAGCTTGCGTTACAATGTGTGCACCATGTTCAAGTGACAGCTTTCCTTCTTGGAAAAGTTTAAGGTTATCTGCGTTATTTGCTAAAAGCAATGGACTCATAATACCGCCAATAACTGTTGCACCATGCACACCAAACCACCAGATAAACACAGGGAGGAAAGCAATTAGGAAGACACCTAGAGGCCCATCTGCAACATGTTGCAATGGTGTTTGAATCAAAGTATAAATCCACTCAATTGGTGTTTGGTCTGTTGTCAATACAGACAGGGCATAGACCAACATAGCGCCAAATGTAATCGCAAATGCAGGAATCAAAGCCCCAAACGAATCAGCAACATTCGCTGGCACTTGTTCAGGAAGTTTGATACGGATGTTTTTCTTCATGAACCAAGAATATGACCAGCCGACAAGCAAACCACCTACAATCGCAAGAATCATCCCTTTGCCGCCCAACCAGGCCGCATCAATAACTCCATTAACTTGATATTCCCCAACTACAGCAGAACCATCAATAATTTTAGTCACTGTTGAAATGGAGCTTGGTTGAAGCATAACCATAACGATAATAGCAGTCAACCCTGCAGAAGCGCCTTCAAAACCTTCACTTTTTACCCACGAATAAGCAATACCAAAGGTTGCAAACAAGGCCATAATACCAAATGATGCAGCATATGCTTGATTAAAAATCGGTGTCCAACCAATCTGTGAAATCCAATCTGCAACATTTTGTTGCGGGAAGTTTGCTAAGATAAGGAAGATTGCCCCAATAATGATGAAAGGAATAGGATATAGCATACCGTTTTTAATCGCGGTCACGGCTTTTGTATTCAAAAATTTCATCATTGGAGGCATTAGTTTTTCATTGATAAATTTATTCATATTTATACTCCAAAATTTTATTTTATATATTAACGCATTAAGGCCTCTGCAGCCGCAACTACATTTTTGCCGTTCATCATACCGTAATCCTGCATTTTGATGACGTCACATGGAACGCCTGCTGCAGCTGCTTTTTTTATGGCTTCTGCCTTCATGTAGGCCACTTGCGGACCAAGTAATAACACATCCGGTTTATTTGTTCCAGAACCTACTAACATGTTATCAATCTCTGCTACTGATTTAGCAAAAATTTCATAGTCTTTTCCTGCTTCTTTAGCTGCTTGCTGCATCTTGGTAACAAGCAGCGAAGTAGACATGCCTGCTGCACATGCAAGTGCAATAACTTTTTCTGCCATTTCCTCCTCTTTCTCCTTTCTTTTTCTTTTGAGCTCATAATTATTATAACGCTTTCAGAAAAGGCTTTCAATGCGTGGTCTTCTGCGGTTTTTGTAAAATGAAACAAAATAAAAAACGCTTAAAATCGCGGTTTTTGAGATTTTCATTATTTAAAAAAGCAAAAAAACTTGCACAAATTCGCAAGTTTTTTAAAACATGTTTCTCTTTTTGAAACAAATCACCTTTTCAATTTTCTAAAAAATGGAGTGTTTTATGCGCAAGAACTTCAAGGACGGCAACAACAGGCAACTGAGTTGTCAAATTTCCTAAAGGATAAAGTTTGGACCACTCTGGAGTCAAGTTATAAAAAAGTTGTAAGTCTGCAAGTCTCCCTACTGTACTGTCTTCATTATTAGTTAAAGAAATGATTTGCGCTCCTTCCTGCTTAAATTCTAACTCCTTATTGATAATCTGGATTGTTTCTCCTGAAGCAGAGAGAATCAGAGCAATAACATTTCCTGTATCATTAATTTGAATGGCCTGAAAAGGATCATTGATGACAAAGGCCCGCAAACCAGCATTAACAAAGTACTTACATGCATAATCAGCCAAAGAACCTGAATTTCCAATCCCCATAAAAACAGTATAATCTGCCTTAGCAATCATTTTTGCCGCTTCATTTAAACGTTTTTGATAACTTTCGGAATTCATACGACGTAAAAACATGTCAAACTCTAACATGTTGTCATAATGCTGTTCTTCCGCTGTTTTGGGTTTGCTTTGATTTTTAAGAAAGAATTTTAGTTCTGACCAGCCATTAAAGCCTAACTTTGTACTCATTCTTACAATCGTTGTCGTTGAAACATGGAGCTGGCTTGCCAAACTCCGAATGGTTGACTTTTGCACCTTTTCTGGCGATTTTATGATAAAATCAAGAACCAGCGTTTCTAGCTCATTGAGCTTGCTTATCTGTTCTGGCTGAAACATCTGAAAACTCCTTTATACAGCTGAAAATAGTGTGAATTTAATTAAATAATAGCCCAGAGCCAAGGTCTCTCTAGCATAATGCCCAGCAACTCGCAGAGGAGACGTGCGAGTTACAGCAGCATAGCCTTGGTAATTCTCATATCCTGACTTTGAAGCCAAATAAAGGCTGCGATACAAATGAAAATCACTAGTGACAATGAGTACCTTCCCTCGAACATACTTTTTAGAAAACGCGAAATTCTCAACAGTATTTCGCGCTTTCTTTTCCTCAATAATCCGACTAGCCTTAAGTCCATGTGCTTTAAGATAGTCCGCCATACCTTCAGCTTCCGTCACGGGAGAACCCGCACTCTGATAACCCGAAACAATCACACGCGCTTGTGGATGCTGTTGCGCAAGTTTCAAACTCACATCTAGTCTCTCCTGAGTCGTCGGCTCTGGTTTTCCATTTGGAGCGATTCGACTTCCAAGAACCACTATCGTTTCTAATCCCTCTATGTTTTCTGGGCGATGATTAGAGGCACTCAAAATCAAGCCTAGGCAAAATAAGGCATAAACACATCCCAAGGCAAGAACTATATTTAAAACCCTAAAGAATTTTTTCATTAAAATTTTTGTTTACGCGCTTCACGTTGCTTACGTGCATTTTTGTTATACTCTGCACGACGCTTTTTCATATTTTCTTCTTCTATAGCCCATTTTAGAGCACGTTTGTAACCTGGTTTGACCTTTTTCTTACTTTTAGCCAGTTGACCACGTAACTTGTTAGACAATTCACCCGTCTTGGCTGTACGTTTTTCACGACGGTCACGATCATAGGAGTCTACAATTTCGCCGTTCTTCACAGCTTTAGGTTGGAATCTTATTCCCATTTTTTCGATTTCACGAATGGCTGTGTCATCTGCTGGGCTATAAAGTGTAATAGCCGTTCCAGATAGGCCATTGCGCCCTGAACGCCCCACGCGGTGAACAAAGAAAGACAGGTCACGTGGAAGCTCGTCATTAATAACATGGCTCACCCCTTCAATGTCAATACCGCGTGCTGCAATATCTGTAGCAACAACAAACTGATAGTCCAAGTTTTTGATGCTGGCCATGGTACGTTTGCGCTCACGTGGAGGAATATCCCCATGAATTTTAGCCACTTTTATACCATTACTTACAAGAAAATGGTGAATATCATCCACGCGACCTTTTGTATTTGCAAAAATCATTGCCATATAAGGATTTGTTGCTTTTGAAAGCTGAAGCAAGATTTGATTATGTGAGGCGCCTTTTGTTGATATCAACCAGTTTTCAATCGTATCTGAGATCACCGTTTTCGTTGCAATCTTTTCCATAACTGGATTATTCAAATATTTTTTGAGGAAAGGCTGCAATTTTTGAGGAATAGTTGCAGAAAAGACCAGCATTTGTACTTTTTTACCAAAACTTGCGGCAATCTTATCCACATCCGTCAAGAAGCCCATATCCAAAGTCATGTCCGCTTCATCAACAACAAAGGTAGAGGCTGTATGAACATCCAAAGCCCCTGACTTGATTAAATCTTGAATACGCCCTGGTGTACCAATAACAATATGCGGTTGTGCTGTTTCGAGCTTCTTAATCTGGCGTGCCTTATCTGTCCCTCCGACATAGTTCACCACTCGAATCGCCTCGTTAAATTTAACAAATTCTTGAGCAGCATGATAAATTTGTGTGGCAAGCTCACGTGAGGGCGCAGTAATAACAGCTTGGACCTCATCAAGATCTGTATTCAATTGTTGGAAAATAGGGAGTAAGAAAGTATGTGTCTTTCCTGAACCAGTTTTAGATTCCCCTACCAAATCACGGCCTGATAAAACGACAGGAATCAGTTTTTCCTGAACGGGGGTCGGCGAAACAAACTTGATTGCCTCAAGCGTTTCATTGATATAATTCTTAAAGTTAAATTCTGTAAATTTCATAGCTCCTATTATAGCATGAATAAAGTATTTATAAAACCAGAGTCAAGTTTCAAGTGTAATTCTGTCATAAAAACTTCGCTTTAAAAAGAAGTTTCCTTTAAAGAGTCATTTCACATAAGGAGCTGTTTTAGCTCATGGATTATTTCTAGAAATGGCATTGATAGGCTGCCCTTCCTGTTTCCAACAGTTTCAAAACCCTGAAGCATCTCCTGACCAAAGCAAAAATAGTCAAACCGAACTCTGACTATTTACTTCATATTCTTTTTCATTTTATATGTGTATAAGAAAAAATCCAACGCTTTATAAACTTAAGTCTTATAAAGTATTTTTTGTCAGTTGACTTAATAAATCTTCAAAGGCAACTTCATATTGTTGGATATTTCCAGCACCCATAAAGACATAAACACCACGATCGTGGTCCAATAAAGGTGAAACATTTTCTACCGAAATCACACGGGCAGGTTTACGCACTTTATTTGCAAGGTCTTGCGCCGTGATTTCATGATGATCAACTTCACGTGCTGAACCATAAATTTCTGCAAGATAAACCGTATCTGCCGAATCCAGCACTTGAGCAAACTCATCTGCAAAAGCAATTGTCCGTGTAAATGTATGCGGTTGGAAAACAGCAACGATTTCACGATCTGGATATTTTTGGCGTGCAGCATCGATAGTCGCTTCAATTTCTGTTGGATGATGTGCAAAGTCATCAATAATAATTGTCTCCCCGACCCTTTTCTCTGTAAAGCGGCGTTTTACACCGGAGAAAGTCAAGAGATAATCAGCAATATCATTCATATCTAAGCCAAGCTGATGTGTCACACCGACCACAGCCAAAGCATTGGCAATGTTGTGCTTTCCATAAGCAGGTACAACAAAGTGTCCTATCTTCTCACCACGGAAGTAAGCGTCAAATGATGAACCACGTGTGGAGCGAATAATATTCTTTGCTTGATAATCATCCCCATCTTCAAAACCATAGTAGTAAATAGGTACTTCTGCCTTAATTTTACGCAAATAAGGATCTTCACCAAAAACAAAAATACCTTTTTTAATATTTTGAGCGTAATCTTGGAAAGCAGAAGCGACATCCTCAATATTTTGGAAGTAGTCTGGGTGATCAAAGTCAACATTTGTGATGATTGTATACTCTGGATGATAAGGCATGAAATGGCGCTCATATTCATCAGACTCAAAAACAAAATACTTACTCTCTGCGTTCCCGCGTCCTGTACCATCCCCAATCAAATATGAAGTATCCGCAGCATTTTTCATAACATGAGCAAGGATGCCTGTAGTTGAAGTTTTTCCATGAGCGCCAGCCACACCGATGCTGATAAAGTCTTCCATAAAGTGCCCCAGAAATTCGTGATAGCGCTTGAAGTCAAAGCCATTTTTTTCAGCAAAAGCAACTTCTATATTATTGTCTACACGAAAAGCATTACCCGCAATTATTTCGACATCTGGTGTGATATTTTTCTCATCGAAAGGCAGGAGAGGAATTCCAGCTTCTTCAAGGCCTCGTTGGGTAAAGTAGTAATCTGTCGTATCAGATCCTTGAACCTTTTTCCCCATTTGGTGGAGCATAAGCGCGAGTGCACTCATACCTGCGCCTTTAATTCCGATAAAATGATATACTTTTTCCATGATAAATAAGAAATTTCAGCCGGAACTGAAATCTTTTCTCCTTCTTTTATTTAAAGTCCACGATCAAACAAGTTCTTGCGTTTATTGTCAAAATACTCATTTTTAGCAGTTTTATTTTTATCTTCCACTTTTTGGGGCGAACCTGAAATAATTGCTTCATCAAGATTCAAACCACGTTTTTTCATATCCCGAATAGGATTATTGTTTACCGGACGCCTCGGAGACATCGGTTTTTGCTCAATTGCTTTTTTCTCACCAAGGGGAGATTTAGAAGCATTAAGTATTGCTGATGAACGGCGCATAGAAAAGTCATCCTTGTCGCGCTCTAAAGGATGAACATAGTTTTTGGGACGTTTAGGAGGCACTGCGGCTTCTCTTTTAGCTTTTTCTTTTGACTCGTCCACACTTGTTTTTTTAGGCATCTTATCAAAAGAACTGTAACCACTATGATTGCTATTTAGCGGACGATGCTGTGTACTATAGCTAACCTTAGTTTTTATTGGCTTATAGACATCCGAACGTTTTTTATCAGACATTTGAACATTACTAAAAGAAGCCTCGTCTTGTTGACTAGGATTTTTGGTGATTAACTGTGAGTTCGTCATGATGACACGTGTATCTTTTTCAAGCATTTCATCATCATCGATGATTGGAAATACAACTCTTCTTCCTTGGTTCATTGCTTGTCCTACTTATTTTTGTTGGTCTTAAAGCTTTTTCTTTACATTCGTTAAAAAGCTTATTTTTTCTTATTTTTTTCTTAGGTAAATGATTCAACTATTATTATATCGCATTTTCAGTGATTTTTAAAGTTATAGTCCCAAAATTTCTCGGATTTCTGCTTCACTGAGTGTCTTGTCAATCACATCCCCATCTAAAACATTAGCAATCAAACCCTTCTTACGCTCTTGAATCTCCATTATTTTTTCCTCAATCGTCCCTTGTGTAATCAAACGAATGACTTCAACCGTACTTTTCTGCCCCATACGATGTGCTCGTGCTATTGCTTGTTCTTCTACCGCTGGATTCCACCAGAGATCAACAAGGATAACCAGATCTGCACTGGTAAGATTAAGGCCTACTCCTCCTGCCTTAAGAGAGATAAGGAAAGCATCACGACTTCCCGCATTGAAAGCTTGAACCATTTCTAAGCGCTCTTTTACTGGTGTTGACCCTGTCAACTTATAAGCTGTAAGGTCCAATTTTTCCATCGCTTCTTCAATATGAGGAAAAGTTTTGGTGAATTGTGAAAAAATAAGGGGACGATGACCGGAGCCCTTGACCTGCGCTAAAAGCTCCATCAAACTATCAAGCTTACCAGAGCCCCCTTCATAATTCTCCATGAAGAGAGCTGGTGTATTACAAATTTGACGAAGACGTGTGATACCTGCAAGAATTTCGATGCGCGATTTCTTAAGACTTGCGCTGTCCATTTGACGTACCGAACGTTGCATCAGCTCCAGCTGCGCCAAGTAGATAAGTTTTTGCTCTTCAACCATATGATTACGCAAAGTCATCTCCATCTTATCTGGCAACTCTGTCAAAACATCTTCTTTTTTACGGCGCATAATGAAAGGATGTATGATACGCGCAATAACTTCTGGTGACATTTTATTGAATATCTCACGCTTGGGCAAAAAACCTGGCATGATGACTTGGAAAATGGACCAGATTTCTTCCAAACGGTTTTCCAGTGGTGTTCCTGACAAGGCAAAAGTATGTGCCACATTGAGCTGACTCAGTGCTCTGTTTGTCTTGCTGCTGTAGTTTTTAACAGCTTGCGCCTCATCTAGGAGAAGGTAATCAAGTTCCTTGCTCTGATAATCATCAAAGTCTTTGAGGAAACTTCCATAGCTTGTAATGTATACTTGATGTTTCCCCTGAATCATCGCATCACGTTCTATTTTCATCCCATCTACAACAACATAATCAATCTTATCCGTGAACTGCTCAAACTCACTCGCCCAGTTATAAATAAGACTTGCGGGAGCAGTAACTAAAGCCGTCTCACCTTCCTTCAGATTTGAAAGCAGATAAGTGATGGCCTGGATTGTTTTCCCCAGTCCCATGTCATCCGCTAAAATGCCCCCCAAATGGTAATGCGTAAGCATAGACATCCAACGTACACCCGTTTCCTGATAGCTACGCAACTCTGCTTTCACATGCTCAGGTTTTTCGTAAGGATAGGTTTCCGGATGTGTCAAATGCTTATAGAAGGCCTTAAATTCTGCCGAAAAGCTGCTGCTTGATATATTCTCAAATATCTTAGAAACCTGAAAACTCCGTGTGACATTGACTTCCAAGCTCGTTCCACTGATAGTAAAATTATCATCAAGCTCGCGTAAAGCCGACTTCAGCTGGCTAAATTTCTGGTCAAAGATAAATAATTTGCCATTTTCACTGACATAATACGCTGCATTATTTTGCAATTGTGCAATGACATCGGCAAACTCATTTTCACCGATACTTGGCATTTCAAAGGCAATATCGAGCAAACTCCCACGACGGTCAATTACGATTTCGGGAACTTCATCAACTCTCATAGCCTTCAAAGCAGGTGAAAGTTCCACCTGGCCGAGCTTCTGAAATTGTGGCAAAATGTTGATGAAAAAGGTTTCCGCAAATCCTGCCGAAAGTGTCACACTCCCTGTAAAAGAACGCGCAAAACCAAAACGCGCCATAAGTGTAAATATTTTATTTTCTAGGCGTAAATCACGTGAAAATTCAAGAGTTTCCAGCTCATGGAAATGGGACACTTGGAAATTGCCATAGTCAAACCGGACAGACAATTCGATAGTCTGACCGTCAGGGTTAGAAAAATAAAAAATAGGCCTAAAAGGACGAATAACAAAATTCTCAGGTGCTGAGATTTGGCCTAGAGTAGAAAGCTTCTGAAGGGCTTGAGCTACCTTATCTTTATCCGTGTATGAAAATTGATTGTGTTTTTCACCTTCCAACTCCTTCTGAACCAACTGTAAAAGACGTTTCTGTTCATGGTTGACCTTATAAAAGACGTTCTTGTAATACAGGAGCGAACCGCTATAAAAAGAACTGAACGCATGATCTTCAATCTTTAATTCAATAAAGTCTCTTTGGCTCATAACACTGAACTTGAAAATTTCCGAGTCTTTGTCTAAAGAAGCAAACGTAAAATAGTTAAGCAAACTTCCAAATATTCTTAGGCTAAAGCGTGACAGATTTGAGGCCAAGTCCATAGCTTCCTCAATAAAAAGATAAGGAAAATTAAGATAGCGTCCGTTTTTGATATAGAGCTGATTAGCTATTTGTGTATCTAACTTGCCATGAATCTTTAACAGAAAGTTTAAAAAATCCTGACTGGCCTCATCAAAGTTGTCAAAAAAGAGATCAACATAATGAAGGGCGCCCAATGAATACTGCCCAAAATTTTGTAAAGTTCTCAAAAAATAAGGGATATCTTTGATGACATAGGCTCTTCCTAGACGTTCACTGTATAGGCGCAAGTCAAAATACATGAAATAATCCATAGAGAAAACATCATAAAGTTGCGCACTATCTTCAACATATACCTCAAGCGAAAACTGATCTGCTCCAAAACTTACCTGTGTTTCACCATTCAAAGCATCCAAAAAAGAGACATTGGCAGCCAAGTCATCATTTGCAACCAACTCTATCTTTTCCAGATTTTTCTTATCCACTTTGTTCTCTTTAGCTTCGTTCTTGAGATATTCTTCAACTGCAGCGATATGCTTACAATACCGATGATTACGCTGAAAATCAGGACAGGAACAATAATCCTGTGCGCCATCCATATCATAAATCACCTGCTCTCCATCAACATCAACGGAAAGCTTAAAATCTTCTATTGACGGATCCATCAAAAGCCCCTGATCGTATAGGGCGATTCCCTCACTGCGCACGCGCGCCGGCATCATTCTGCTCATCTTATTTTTATCCTATTTTGATGCCTTCTTGCATCAACTCTCCGTCTTTTTTCTTACTCATCCTATTAAAATGTGCATATATTATACCATATCTCAAAGCTTTTTTCACGACAGTCTCCAGAAAAAGAAGCTTTGCTTTTGACCATAAAAACTCTTTTTATAAGCGGTGTTCATCTTTCAGTAAGTCATTACTTGATGCTGTCAGTAACTCCAAAAATGTTTTCGAAAAAGCTTCTGGTGGTTCAGGAAAATCTTGGTTCAGCCAAGCTGTAACAATGCTGATAATATTTTTAGAGATAATCCTTACTTTGAAATCTTCTGACACATGCATTTTCTTCCGTGAATCATTTTCATCTAAAAATGGCAAAAAGTATGTACTTAGCCTCGTTTCAACTATTCTTCCATAATAAGAATCCATAGAAGTGGTCGTTAAGACCCTAAACCAAATCCTATACTTATAGACAATGGGTAAAATTTCCTTCGCAAAAAATGTAAATGGTGATTCCTCTTCCTTCATAACTGCGCTGTCCAAGCGCTTAAATATTTCCAAATTCATTTTGTTTCTGATGTCTTCCAGTATCTCCTCTGTATTTTTATAATGCTTTTTATAAATAGCCTGTCTGCTTACATTCGCTTCTCTCGCGATTTCACTTAGCGTAAAATGCTGTTTATTTGGCTCTTGTAATGCTAAACGGAAAAAGGAATTGATTATATTTTCACGTGTTCCTAACCCCATCTCTCGTCCACCTTCTCTTTAATTTTTTAATTATTAATTTTTATTAAAAGACTTCAGGGATAATTTTAATAAAAAAGTTGACACTTTGCAACTAGAAACTCATTTAAAGATAATAAACAACTTGTGTTATTGCATTTTTCGATGCTTGAAAACCGCGCAACTCATACAGAGTGTCAACTTTTAACAGATTTACACTTCATGAGAATTGTGTTAATTTTAATATAAAGAAATACACATTCTATATATTCACATTAAATTTATAATGAAAGGATTTTTATGCTTAAATCTCAAAAAATATTAAAGACCTTCCCCTATGTAAGCTGCATACTGCTTCTTATCAGTGGAACATTTTCTGGAATTCCTGCAAGTCCTGCAAGAGCCAATACGCTGCAGGCCCAAGAAAATCCCTCTGGAATTACTGGACTAACCGATGGTATCATACATAAGGGGCAGCCGAAAAAACAGATTCCTGGAAATGGGCAGCCCTATCAGATTGCCCAAGGAATAACAGTATCTGGCAACCAAGGCTCTGCCGAGTGGATATTCACTGCCGATGAAACTGCAATACCTCATACCAGCCTCACTGTCTACGTTTGTGGTGTTGGTAACAGCTATGTTACTTATACAATCACGATATACGGTGCCGGAACATACGTTCTCAATGCAAGCCAATACGGTGCATTTAATCAAGGTTTAGCCCTTGAAGCACCTGAACAGCCCATCGCATTAAGCGGTTCTGTACGCGTCCATTATGTTGATGAGTCTGGTCACTCTATTGCAGCAGTTGAAAACCTAAAAACACTGTCATGGCTTGAAGGGGATCCCGTACCACAGTATCAAACCCTCAATACGCCTCTGTATCGTGAAAGCATAACTTACAATGGGGAAATGTATAAACTTGATACAAATCTCATCCCGAGCAATGCCAACGGCTTTTATCTTCCCGGTCAAACTATTGACATTACTTACTTCTACAAGCTCTCTGCTCCATTAGAAGTGAGTGGTGATGTGGTTGTACGTTATGTTGATGAAGAGGGAAAAAGTATCGCAAACGATAAAAAGCTTTCAACCTTGTCCTGGTTTGTCGATGAAACAGCTCCTGCCTATCAAACCTTAGATACTCCCCTATATCAGGAAAGAATTAACTCTAAGGGAAAGGTTTATGAGCTAGATGTAAACAAGATTCCTGATAACGCGAACGGCTTTTATATGGCCAACCAAACACTCTCTGTAACCTATATTTATAAGTTAAGAGAAATTCCAGAAAAACCAGAAGAAATTTCTGATATTCCAAAGACAAGGGATGACTTCACCCTTGAAACAAAAGCTGTTTCGCCCAAGCCTCTAGACAAATCATATGCAAAAGAGAAGCTCCCAAAAACCGGTGAAAGGCCTACCTCGAGCATCGTAAGCATTGCAGGTAGCGGAATATTGCTCGCCCTGTATTACATTATACGAAGAAACTAAATAGAAGATGTGAGATAATTCCGACAAAAAAGCTTCACACAAGGTATTCTGCCCCTTGTGTGAAGCTTTTTTTAAACTTTTTATCGTCTCCTTCTTCCATTAGTCGTTTCAACAAAAGCCAAGTGCTACAAAGAGCTGTTTTTCTCTACCAGCTCCAGCTTACAAACACAGCTTATTTCCTGTCCTCACAGTTAAAGTAAAAAGCCGACTCAACAGTCAGCTTAAATTTTGAATCAATGTTTCGATGAGTACATCCCTATCCACAATCCATTGCGCTCGATTGTCTGCCAGATGCACCCGATTGGACAGGAAAATCACTGCTTTTTTCATTTCTAAATTCATCAAGATAAACGTTCCTGTATAACCGGTGTGCAACAGCCATTGATTCTGAATGAAATCCCAAGCCAAACTCCTTGGACGTTGACCAAAAGCAAAATTCTTTTGAAGCATCAGATACTTTTCATCTGCAAAATAAGCCTGTACAAACTTCACCAAGTCACCCATTGGCGCAAAAAGCCCTGCGGAGCCACAATGTCTACCAAGCACTTGCGCCTTAGGGTCGTGAACGCTACCTACTTTTACATCTTGACTTGTAGGAACAGCATTTAAGACAGGACCAAATGATGTATCATACATCTCCCATTTCTCAAATACCTGCGCTTTCAAAATTTCATCTAGAGGTCGATCATAAACTTTTTCAAGCATAAAGCCCAGTAAGATGAAGTTAATATCCGTATAGTGGCAACTCTTGTCCGCTGTCACTTCAATGTTATCAATGGCAGCCTTCAAACCAAAAAAATCCAACTCATCACGATTCTTTATAAAAGGATTAATTCCTGTTGTATGTGTCAGAAGCTGCCGTAACGTTAGCGTATCATCATGAAAGTCAGGATAATACTGTGTGAAAGGAGCATCAATGTCCAACTTGCCAGACAAAACTAGATTAATCACGGCTGTGCCCGTGCCCACAACCTTAGATACAGAAGCCAAATCCCATTTTTTGCCCGAAACCAATAGTTTTTCTTCTGGTACAATTTCCTGATTCCCGCGAATAAACTCTCGGACATGCTGTCCTTCCAAAAGAGCAAACTGACAGCCAGGAAAAACGCCTTGATTGACGTAGTCATCAATCTTCTCTAAAAACTCTTTTTCTTTTTTCATAAGCCTTGCTTTGTGAACCAAAGTTCCATATGCTGCGGAATATCAACCGCAAGTGTCTTCGCTTTTCTATCCAAATACAGTTTGTCTGTGGATAAACTCTCTGCAAAGCGCACGAGGTCAAAGTCTTGAGACACCTGAAAACGCAAAAGCATCAAGTCTAACTTTTCATCCACAGATGCTGACAGATCAGGGCCCTCATCTTCATAAAAGACAAGGCGTAAGTTAGGGAGCTCAATGTTATTCCCCACCGCTTTTACCCCAAGTATGTGTTCGTACGCTGTAACAATAGCTTTGTCCTCTATATTAATCTGAACTTCTTTGACAGAAAAATCTGACAAGCCCAAAAACTCCCCCTCATCAAAGTCCACATCAGACTTATCCACCTCAACTAAATCTGACCAATCCTCTACAGAAACCATTAAAAAAACATCATTTTCTGGAGACACAGCTTCAAAAGCCCAGCTGTCTTTTACTTGATAAAGATGAGAAACTTTGTCTATATTACGAGCGAGAAGCTGCTCAATCTCATCTCCATCTGCCTGAATAACTGTACGGCCGTGTTTTTTTACGCCTTGAACAGAAGCCAGACCTGGAGATTCTTCCAGTATTATTTTTGGATCTTTTACTGTATAACCCGCCAAAAAAACTTCAGCATTTTCTTCATGAAGAACTTTCAAACCTAAAACTTCACGGTAAAAATTTAAATTTTCTTCGCGGTCTAACACGCGATAGCCAGGCAAGCAAACTTCTAAGTTATCTATAAATTCTTTCATTTTATTTCTCCATTAATCTTCTTACATTTTATTAAAAATTATTCAAAGTATCAACGATTATATGTTAGAATTATTTTATGAACAGATTTAAAGACATCATAAAAAAACCTTGGACTTGGACGATACTCCCTGCTCTTCTCTTTGCCCTTCCCTTTTCTTTAGGGAAAGGCTGGCTTCAGTGGTTATGCCTCAGCCTCATTCTTTACCTTATTAGTTTGATTTTTACCTATAAAAAAGCGATATGGTTCGTGTTATTTGTGCTTTCTTTATTACCGAGTTTTACTACGGTACTTATAAGCCAACTGCACTCAGAAAAAGCTTTTTCTTCACTCGAACAAGTCGTCTTCTTTTTTATTTTCTTTCTCTCTTTAGGCTTATCTTATTTTCTAGCGCGGCGCCGAAAGATTATCCCTCCCATTGCACTTAAGGAATTTTCTCTGGGGAAAATTTTTCTAGGTTTTGGTGCTCTTTTCCTCACTTCTCTCTTCGTGAACCTACTTGCCCAAGCTCTTGGACTACATACCAGTACGGAAAACCAAGAGGCCTTAGATAAACTTGCTCAGATAATTCCCCTAGGCATCTTTGCCACTCAAACCATCTTTGCTGGTTTTTTTGAAGAGCTGACTTATCGTGTCGGTCCTTTTGAGATTCTCTTTGAAAAAAACAAAATTTTAGCCTTTCTTACAGCCAGCTTACTTTTTGCTGCTGTGCATAGCCCAACAGACCTTTACAGCTGGCTTCTCTACGGTTCCATGAGCTTAGTCCTAACAAGCTTCTATTTTAAATATCGAAACTTCTACCTCAACATGACTATCCATATGCTCTGGAACTTCCTTGGCATAAGTGCGACATTTTTGATAAACTAAAGCCATTATGATGTAGTTAATACTGTAAAATTTAAAAAATTTGCACAATGGGTGCTCTTAGAATCTCTAAGAGCTGAGAAACACCATCTGACCTGATCTGGTTAGTACCAGCGTAGGAATGTGTCTGTATAGGAGGTCTTTATCCTCCTTCTCTTTGACCCTCCTTTGTGCCTACAAAAGGAGATTTTTTTATGTCTAATTCTAAAGCTATAGAGCTTACTGAAACGGCTATCGCAGCTGCCTTAGCACTTATCTTGAGCTTTATTTCTGTCAACTATGCTCAGGTGTTCTACCTTGAACTTGCAGTCATCCCACTGCTTGTTTTAGCCTTGCGCCGAGGGGCGGTTTGGGGAATGGCTGGTGGTCTTATCTTTGGCTTACTCTTGATTGTTTTAGGGCAAGCGACAGTGCTTACACCTGTCCAAGTTATTTTAGAGTATATCGTTGCGCCGGTTTCTCTTGGAGTAGCCGGAACTTTACGGCGAAAAGACTCAAGTAAGCCTGAAACAATCTTAGCCCTTGTCTTTTTCGGTGTCCTCAGCAAATATTTTTGGCACTTTATCGCAGGTGTTATCTTTTGGGGACAGTATGCTTGGAAGGGTTGGGGAGCTATTCCCTACTCACTGGTTGCTAATGGCATCAGCGGGCTCGCAACGGCTACGCTTGCCTCTCTTGTTTTACTCCTTATATCAAAGGGAGCACCTCAAATTTTTCAGAGGAAAAAGTGATATGATATAATGAAAATATGAGCAAGAAAAGAAAACTAAAGAAAACACTGGTTGAACAAATCTTGGACAAGCATCACATTAGTCACGAAGCTCTTGCCATAAATGCCTTGGAAGATAAGCTGCTGCCTAGTGATATTGAGCGCAGTGACATTTACAAAACACTTGCACTTAGAGGTGATAAGAGCGGACCTATCATTGGTATCCTCCCCTTAACAGAACATCTTTCGGAGAAAAAGTTAGCCAAAGTTTCAGGCAATAAAAAAGTCCACATGATTCCACAAAAAGATTTGCAAAAGACTACGGGGTATATCCATGGTGCGAACAATCCTGTAGGGATTTGGCAAACTAAAAAATTCCCTATCTATATCGATACTCTCGCACTTGAAGCAGATAAGATTATCGTATCAGCAGGAGAAGTCGGGCGTTCCATCCGTCTCAAGCCTAGGGATTTGGCAGCTTTTGTCCATGCAGAATTTGCTGACATCCGTGAATTTTAGAGAAAAGGGAAAAACTAGTTTCGCCCAATGATAGCTTTCTCTTTTTTCGCCTTCTCAACCTCCTACTCTATAAAATAACACTTTACAAAACTGGCTAAAACAGCTAAAATTAAGCTATGTTACCTAAGATTATTGCCACTTTGTATCCTCTTATCACATGGCTTATACTTGTTTTTGCTTTTAAATTTTTGCGTATCCGTCAGTTGACACGTCGTAAACTCCTTATTGCCGATGTGTATGTTCTGTTCTTGATTTATGGACTTCAACTTTTTTCAGAGCAACTCACTGCTGTAAACATTTTACCCTACTATCTTTTAATCTTATCAATCTTGGCTCTAATCTTGCTGTTGCTTGATTTATTCTACTATAAAGCTTTCAGCTACAAACGCTTCTTTAAGCTTTTTTGGCGTATCACCTTTATAGTAACGCTGGCTCTCTATATCGCCATGATTGTGATGATTTATTTACATTAGGAAACAAAACATTTTTTCAATGCTTCTTAAGTTAGGAAGATAAGGATAAAATCCCAAAACAAAAAACGCTTAACTCTGTGCACAAGGATGCCGCAGTTGAGCGTTTTTTCTTCTCGTTTCAAGCGCTTCTACTCTTTTTGTTTCTGAAAAAGCTGTCTTATTGGCGAACGATTAGGGCTGGGCGTGTACCTCTAAGTCCCCACATGTTATCTCTGGCGCCACCATCGCTGAGCCCTCCACTACCAGGGAATACATTCCAAGCATGTATGTCTGTTGCAGGTGTACGAAGCCACCATCCAGAATCTCCTGTTGCCAGTCTTTCTGAATTACTAGGAAAAGCACGGTCTGAACCTGATAAACGTGCCACATCAGCTAAAGAAAGGGAAAAAGCACGCGGCGTTCCACTTAAATCAACTTGGGTTTCATCGGCCACCACCTCTGGGAATTCATGCAGATTTTCAGGAAGAAAGCCAGCATCTATAATGACGCTCCCCAAACCCGTTTCTCCTGTGGTAAAACTATCCGACACAGGTCGCACCATGGCTTGGACATCTAAGCTAAGTTGACTATACCATTGATTATTACGGTCATTTTGACTATTGAAGCTTGCACCTAGCACTCCATTCCGAATAATCAAATGATTCCCACCCCCTTGATTCTCCAAATAACGGTACTGTTCCCCAGCCAT
>NZ_DKXK01000033.1:0-25813 GCF_002492185.1 Lactococcus sp. UBA7128 | reverse complement strand
CCTCATCCTCCGCGACCAAGACGGCGCATGGACATCAAACATATAGAAGCAGTAACCAAGTGATGTTTATGATTGCTTGGTTTTTTATGTTGCTTTCGTCTCGGCATTTGATAGTGATAGCCTGCTAGAATAAGAAGAGAGCGAAAAGATATGTGCTAGAGCATCTTTCCTTCTTCAGAAAAGCAAAGTTATCGCTTCGGGGTCATAATTAGTCCGTGCCCGGTAACGGAGTATGTTATAATATAAACATGACAAAGGATATAAAATTAATCGCTTTAGAAATGACAATCAATTAGTGGATACAATCTAACAAAATAAATAGCAGTAATAAAAGGGATATTGGTAGTTTTTAAGCTTGAAATATTGAGGAAATCGTTAAGCGATATTTTTTTGAATTATAAGTGATTAAGTATAAAAACTAAAATTGTTACATAGTTTATTATCGTTAAAAGGTTGGTAATCGTTAAATGATATGTTTTCTTGAAACCTTTGATACATTTGAATAGTGAAAAGCCTTGTTTCAAGGCTTTTTAGCGTATAGGGGGCAGCTATCAGAGTGAGAGTAAAACATGAATGTTTAGGTCTGATAGTCCTAAAAGACTATATCAAGAGTATTTAAAGTTGTTGTGAAAATATCGCAGAATCAGAATTTGAGCCTATTTTCTCCTTCTGCAACGAAAATAATCTATCTGGGAGCCCCCCAGTTTTTTGTCCCAGGCTCTTTGATTAATTATTGTTAATGAAGTTAATCATCCAGTTACTGACATCAGAGTCAGTAAGCATAGGAATGATAGATTGTCCAAAGATGACAGGACTATATTATCCACCTATTGGAAAATAGACTAGTTTTATCAAATTCTATAAGAATAAATACAGGAGGTTCAGGAGACGGGGCCTTTTTTATGAACAGTCCCCAGTAGCTGATGATACTTTGGCACAAAATGGTAAATGATTGGCATGAAATGTTGTGGCAATTGCCGTAACAATCCCTTATAATAAATACATAAATCAAATAAATCAAAAGAGGTTATAAATATGTCTAACAAAAAAGTGATTTTGATTACAGGTGCATCATCAGGTATGGGAAAATTGTCAGCTCAAGATTTGATTAAAGCAGGTCACACGGTTTACGCCGTAGCACGAAGTGTTGATAAGATGAAAGACTTAGAAGCGCTAGGTGGACATATCATGAAAATGGACGTGACAGATGAAGCTGACATTGAGGCGGCAGTCAAAAAAGTAATTGAAGAGCAAGGTCGTATTGATGTTCTTTGGAATAACGCTGGCTATGGTCTTTACGGTCCAGTTGAAGATTTGTCTATGGAGAAAGTTCAACAACAATTTGAAGTCAACGTCTATGGTGTTGCTCGCTTGACAAAAAAAGTTCTTCCTTATATGCGTGAGCGACGTGAAGGTTTGATTATCAATACCTCATCAATGGGTGGAAAAATTTACACACCACTTGGAGCTTGGTATCATGCAAGTAAACACGCAATTGAGGGTTTCAGCGATTGCCTCCGTATGGAAGTCAAAGAGTTCGATATCAAGGTGGTTGTCCTTGAGCCAGGTATGATTAACACAGGCTTTAATGCGACTGTTGCTCAAAACTTCTCTTATGAATCAAAAAATGGACCTTATAAACGGTTAGTCAATGGTTACATTAAGCAGATGGAAAATAACCCAACACCAGGTTCAAAACCAGAGGTTATTTCACGAACTGTTTTGAAAATCATCAACGCTCGTAACCCTAGAACTCGCTATCTTGTTGGTCGTGGAGGAAAACTTCTTGTTGGAATTCGCCGTATCTTCGGAGATAAATTCTTTGATATGATGATGATGGCAGCAATGAGATAGATGAGGCACTAATAAATCTTTCATGGTATAACGATTATCTAAATAAGGAAAACAAGGAAAATGAAACTTAACATTACTAATCAATTTCAAGATTTTTTGCAATCCGTTGGTGTAGACCTACCTTTGCTTTTAGAAAGGGCAAATGTGCCTAATAAACTCTGGAAGGAAGAGATTAGTTTAACCGATTTAGAATATTATCGGCTCTTGCAAGAATTCGATCAAGTCATGACGGAAGAAAATATCCGCCAACTTAGTCAGTTTTCTCATATTCAGATGTTTGTACCAGCATTTTTTGCCGCTTTATCTTCTCCAAATGGGTTAGAAGCTCTCAAGCGTTTTGCCCGCTTTAAAAAAATTACAGGTCCAATTGTTGTGGATAGTATTGAATTAGAAAATACCGTCGAAGTCAGCTTTAAGTTTATCCATGCTAACATGGAATTGCCTAAGTTTTCTGTTCTTAATGAGCAGTTGTTAGTGCTGAGTTTGTTGCGAACTGGTATTGGAGCTCAGCGCTTATCCTTAGTTGTCGAAAGTCCTTATGATTATGATGACGTGACACTGGAAACCATTGGGGCTCAGGTTCAGAAAGGGGAAACCAACCGTCTGATTTTTGATAAGACTGATTTGTTCAAGCCATTTCTAACCCAGAACAATATCATGTGGCAATACTTGGAACCCGAGCTGAATCAACACTTGGCTCGTCAGGAAAGAGAACAGAGTTTTACTGGTCATGTTCAACAGGAACTTTACAAAGCCATATCAAGTGGATTTTTTTCAGTGGCGGACATATCACGCCATTTAGGTGTCAGTGTTCGAACACTACAACGAAACTTGACATCAGAAAATACAACCTTTAAACAGGAATTACAGGCTGTTCAGAAAGCAATGACTTTTTCCTATATAAAAATGGGGTTACCAACAGAGGAAATTTCATATTTAGTTGGGTATAGCGAAGTAAATGCATTTAGTCGAGCCTTTAAAAAATGGACAGGTAAAACAGTAACAGAATATAGAAAAGAAATGTTCTGATGAAACAAAGTTTAAAAAGATGTTCGAAAATTATCTTTTTACTGATGGCAAAGTCATATCCATGTGATGTGGCTTATTTTTATCATTGGAAAAGAAATACTAAAAAATGATATAATTATACGATAAAACCAAAACGTTAAAAGAGTCACACCTTTAGAGCTTTTTGCGCCCCCTAAACCGAAATAAGGAGAAATTGTATGATAAAATTAATCGCTTTAGACCTTGACGGAACCTTACTTAACAGTAAAAAGAAGATTTCCGTTCAAAACATTGAAGCCATACAAGCAGCAAGACAAAAGGGTGTGGAGGTTGTTTTGACAACAGGACGGCCTTTGGCAGCCATTCAACCTTTTTTAGAGACATTGGAAATGCTGGATTTTGATGATTTTAGTATTACTTTCAATGGTGGACTGGTCCAACGCAATACAGGTGAAATTCTCTCTAAAAAAGTGTTGAGTTACGATGATATACGCTTGATTAAACAAGAAACTTCTGCTCTGGAAATCCCTTGTGACATCTTGAGTGACGACATCGTGTATGTCACCAAAAGCGCGCGTCCTTCACAGTATCCTTCCCTTAACAGCCTTCTGGAATTTCATCCAGTAAGCTTTGACCAACTGCCACAAGATGGGATTTACAATAAAATCGTTTCCTGTACAGATGCTGACTTTCTTGATGCGCAGATTCGCAAGTTTCCAAAAGAATTATTTGAGCGGTTTGAAATTTTTAAGACACGTGATATCTTATTAGAGTTCATGCCTAAGGGAATAAATAAAGCGTTTGGTTTATCAAAGCTCATCGAACAGTTAGGACTCACACCTGATAATGTCATGGCCATGGGAGATGAGGAAAATGACCTGAGCATGATTTCGTGGGCAGGCTATGGTGTAGCCATGAAAAATGCCGTGCCAAAAGTTAAGCAAGCAGCCAATATCATTTCAGACTTTACAAATGACCAGCATGCAGTCGCCCAAGTGATTCAAGAATATGTCTTATAGGAGGAAATATGGGATTATTTGACCGTTTATTTGGTAAGAAAAAAGAAACCGAGAAAGTTGTTGAAGAAGTTGAAGTTAAGGAAGAAGTCGCTGGGGGAAATGATGAATCTGAGGAGCATTCGGAGCCTGTAGAATATGTCATTTTTTCTGAGCAAGCAGGAGAACTCCTGAACGAAACAATGCCTGAAATTCTTGCAGAGCTCGGCTCAGAAAGTTCACCATCAGATGAAGAAAGGGAAAACTTTCAAGAAGAGTCTGATGTGCTCGAAGAAGAGATTAAGGAGATTGAAAGTTCAGAACTTGCTGAAGAAGTTGTTTCTTTGGAAAAACAGAACGATGAACAGCTTTCTAAGGCTTCTGCACCTGTAGAAGCTCAAGAAGAAAAGACAGCTCATAATCTTGAGGAAAAATACGACAAGTCCTTGGAAAAAACGCGAAAGACCTTCGGAGAGCGCTTCAATGCCTTTTTAGCAAATTTTCGCTCTGTAGACGAGGAATTTTTCGAAGAACTTGAAGAAACGCTCATCATGTCAGACGTTGGGGTTGACCTAGCCTTGGAAGTCACAGAGGAGTTGCGACATGAAGCAAAGCTAGCAAATGCAAAATCGCAAGACGCCTTGCGTCAACTCATTGTTGAAAAAATTGTTGATAAATTTGATGATGAAAAAGTACCTTCTGATTTGAATCTACAAGAAGGTTTGACCGTCTTTCTCTTTGTGGGAGTGAATGGAGTTGGTAAAACAACGACCATCGGTAAACTTGCTCATCGTTATAAAGAAGAAGGGAAAAAAGTACTTCTTGCAGCTGCGGATACATTCCGAGCAGGTGCTATTGACCAGCTTGTAGAATGGGGCAAGCGTTCAGATGTTCCAGTTGTAACAAAAGCAGCGGGGGCTGATCCTGCCAGTGTTGTTTTTGATGCTGTAGAAAAAGCCAAGACTGAAAATTACGATATATTGCTCATTGATACAGCTGGACGCCTTCAAAATAAAGATAATTTGATGAAAGAGCTTGAAAAAATAGGGAAAATTATCAAGCGTGAGCTGCCTACAGCACCGCATGAAGTTATCTTGGCTCTAGATGCAACGACTGGTCAAAATGCGATTCAGCAAGCCAAAGAATTCAGTGCAGTGACACCGATATCAGGGATTGCTTTGACTAAGCTGGATGGTTCAGCAAAAGGTGGAATTGTTTTGTCCATCGTTCAGAGTTTGAAAATACCTGTTAAATTAGTAGGATTAGGGGAGCGGATTGACGATCTTGCTGATTTTGATGAAGAATTTTTTGTACGTGGCTTGTTTAAGGAACTCATCTAAACAGATATTCCCTCAGAAAGACGAACGATTAATAAAGGACACTAAACGACAGGGAGAAAAATGGAACCTTCTAACTAATAAGGTTCCATTTTTGTAACTTTTGGATAGAGAGGTCTTGTCGAGCTGATTCCTCAAAAAGAGCATTTTTACTGTGATGTCTTGAACATTTGCTTTTCGAAGAAACTCATCGAGACTTGAAAAAAAACGCAATTCAAGGTAAAATGAAAGGGTCTAGTTATAAAACTGTTTTATATAGAAAGGCTGTCATGTCGTATTCAAATTTGAAGTTGTTTGCGCTTTCATCTAATCAAAAGTTGGCTGAAAAGGTTGCAAAGGAAATTGGTATCCAAGTTGGGAAATCGCGTGTACTCACTTATGATGATGGTGAAGTCGAAGTCAAAATTGATGAGAGCATCCGTGGGGAACACGTCTTTATCCTCCAATCAACAAGTGCTCCAGTCAATGAAAACTTGATGGAACTGTTGATTATGATGGATGCTTTGAAACGTGCGAGTGCTGCTTCAATCAATGTGGTAATGCCTTATTATGGGTATGCGCGTCAAGACCGTAAAGCGCGAGCGCGTGAACCAATCACATCCAAATTAGTTGCCAATATGCTTCAAATTGCAGGTGCAGATCGTTTGATTACTTTTGATTTGCACGCTGCTCAGATTCAAGGCTTTTTCAATATTCCAGTGGATCATCTTATGGGGGCTCCATTAATCGCGGAATATTTTCGCCGTCATGGCTTTGCACAGGGGGGAGACCTCGTTATCGTTTCACCTGACCACGGTGGCGTAGGGCGAGCGCGTAAGTTGGCAGCTTTCTTGAAAGCACCGATTGCAATTATTGACAAGCGCCGTCCACGTGCGAATGTTGCAGAGATTATGAACATCATTGGTGATGTTAAGGGGAAAAAATGTATCTTGATTGATGATATGATTGATACAGCTGGAACGATTACCCTTGCAGCAAATGCTTTGAAAGAGCTTGGGGCTACAGAAGTTTATGCGTCATGTACACATGCTGTTTTATCAGGGCCAGCTATTGAACGCATTGAAAGCTCAGGGATTAATAAGCTTGTCGTTTTAGACACTATCGAAATACCAGATGAACGTCGCAGTAAAAAGATTGTTGAAATTTCAATTGCCCCCTTGCTTGCAGATGCAATCATCCGTATCCACGAAAAACGTCCGTTATCGCCGCTTTTCGAATTACATATCCCTACTGAAAATTAAGAGCAAAGTGGCCGAACGGTCACTTTTTTGAAAAATGGAAATAGAAAAAATAAAAGAACTTTATCGTGATGTTCCAGAGGCTGAACTTACGGCACGGGAACGTACTTTAGTCGCCTTGCTTTCAAGAACTTCTGCTGATTTTTCCAGATTACCTGTAGGACGTTTTCGCATTTTACAGTTTTCAGTCGCAGATTTTCCGGAATTTGTAGAGAACTTACGTTTTGTCTTGCCTGACTTGATCGGTCAAGATAGCGAAAAACAGTTTGTGATTGAAGAATATACGGGAAAAAACTTAAGCAAATCAGAACTCTCTGACAGTCTGCGCGTTTTGTCACAGGACATGGGAGAAAAGCTAGAGAGTTACATTGGGAGCTTTGCGTCGAGAGAGGATTTGGCTAAGGTTTATGCGGAAGAGTCAGAGTTTTTTAGGCAAAGAGCTAGCTTTAGTGAAGTTATACTTGCACACGCTTTAAGTCAAGTCGACAGCACACTGCTCAATAATGTAAAGCAAGAACTGCTCCAAAGTCCAGACGACATGGAACTGGTTCGAGCGCTTTACACAACTAAGGGAAACCAAGTGGCTGCAGCAAAGCTTCTCTACGTTCATCGGAACACCTTGCTTAATAAGATGAAAAAATATGAACAGAAGTACGGCTTGCAACTTATAGGGAGTGATCTTGTTTTAGCTTACAGCTTGATTGGGGCAGGGTTGGATAGAGTTTTCCCGCTTTCTTAGGTAGGTGATACTTATGGTAATGGACTGTCCGCATTGCCTTTAAAAGCACTAGTGAGAAACGTCAAGCTTTATGAGGCGAGGTGAAGGATCTTATGAGACAGTAATCAAGTCATCCTCTGAAGAAAAGCAGAAAAAATACTTTTTTGGTATAATAAAGCTTAATATTTGTAAAAGTAAATTATAAAAGTTTTAAGGAATAAAATATGGAATATAAACACAATGAGATTGAAGCCAAATGGCAAAAGTATTGGGCTGAAAATAATACTTTCCGCACAGGTACAGACAAAAACAAACCAAAATTTTACGCATTGGATATGTTTCCTTACCCTTCAGGAGCAGGACTTCACGTGGGCCATCCCGAGGGTTATACAGCAACGGATATTCTGAGCCGTTACAAGCGTGCACAAGGCTATAATGTCCTTCATCCGATGGGCTGGGATGCTTTTGGGTTGCCTGCAGAGCAGTATGCGATTGATACAGGGAATGATCCAGCTGAATTTACAGCTAAGAATATCGCCACTTTCAAGCGCCAAATTAACAGTCTTGGCTTTAGCTATGACTGGGAGCGGGAAATAAATACAACAGATCCAGAGTTTTACAAGTGGACACAGTGGATTTTCACTAAACTTTATGAAAAAGGTTTAGCTTATGAGGCAGAAGTACCTGTAAACTGGGTAGAGGAACTGGGAACAGCTATTGCAAATGAGGAAGTCCTCCCTGATGGTACTTCTGAACGTGGAGGCTATCCTGTTGTCCGTAAACCTATGCGTCAGTGGATGCTCAAAATCACGGCTTATGCAGAACGCTTGCTCAATGACTTGGAAGAGCTCGACTGGCCTGAGTCAATCAAAGAGATGCAACGCAACTGGATTGGAAAATCAGTGGGTGCAGATGTGAATTTTAAGGTAGAAGGTAGAGATGAAACATTCACCGTCTTCACCACGCGCCCAGAAACACTCTTTGGAGCGACTTTTGCCGTTCTTGCACCAGAACACCCATTGGTGGAGAAGATTACAACAGCAGCGCAAGCAAAAGCTGTTGAAGAGTATCAACATCAAGCTAGTCTGAAGTCAGACTTGGCACGTACAGACCTAGCAAAAGATAAGACTGGTGTGTGGACAGGTGCCTATGCAATTAATCCTGTAAATGGTAAGAAAATGCCAATCTGGATTGCGGATTATGTACTTGCCAGCTATGGTCATGGGGCCGTCATGGCAGTGCCTGGGCATGATGAACGTGACTGGGAGTTTGCCAAGGCTTATGATTTGGAAATTGTCCCTGTTTTCGATGGTGGGAATGTTCAGGAAGCTTGCTATACAGAAGGCGGAAAGATGATTAACTCGGACTTTTTGAATGGTCTGGAGAAGGAAGAAGCTCTTGAAAAAATAGTTGCCTATCTTGAAGAAAAAGGCATCGGTTCTCGTAAGGTAACTTACCGTCTGCGTGACTGGCTCTTTAGCCGCCAACGCTATTGGGGGGAACCAATTCCGATTATCCACTGGGAAGATGGCACAAGTACTGCAGTTCCAGAAGATGAGCTTCCATTAGTCTTACCAAAAACGTCGAACATCAAGCCCTCAGGTACGGGAGAGTCACCTTTGGCTAACTTGACAGATTGGTTGACTGTGACCCGAGAAGACGGTGTAAAAGGGAGACGTGAAACAAATACTATGCCACAGTGGGCTGGTTCTTCATGGTACTATCTTCGCTATATAGATCCGAAGAACAGCAAAGCTATCGCTGACCCAGAACTTATTAAAGAATGGCTTCCTGTAGATATTTATATTGGAGGAGCAGAACATGCCGTCCTTCACTTGCTTTATGCGCGTTTCTGGCATAAGGTACTCTATGATTTGGGAATTGTTCCAACAAAAGAGCCTTTCCAAAAGCTTTTTAATCAAGGAATGATTTTAGGAACTTCTTATCGAGACAGTCGCGGTGCTTTGGTTGCTACGGATAAGGTTGAAAAGCGCGAGGGTTCATATTTCAACATCGAAACAGGTGAGGAACTTGAACAAGCACCAGCGAAAATGTCTAAGTCATTGAAGAATGTGGTTAATCCTGATGATGTTGTGAAACGTTATGGCGCTGATACTTTACGTGTTTATGAAATGTTCATGGGACCTTTAGATGCAAGCATTCCTTGGTCAGAAGAAGGACTGGAAGGCGCACGCAAATTCTTGGACCGCGTGGTACGTTTGCTCAGCAACAGCACAATCACAGAAGAAAATGACGGCAGCTTGGATAAGGTTTATAATGAAACGGTTAAAAACGTTACGGAACGTCTGGACCACATGTTGTTCAACACTGCGATTTCACAACTGATGATTTTTGTTAATGCTGCCAATAAAGCCAAAACTCTGCCGCTTGAATACGCCAAAGGTTTTGTCCAACTTTTAGCGCCATTTGCACCTCACCTTGCGGAGGAACTTTGGGTAGAGCTTGGAAATGAAGCAGGAATTTCTTACGTACCGTGGCCAACATATGATGAAAGCAAACTTGTTGAAAACGAAGTAGAAATTGTTGTGCAAATTAATGGTAAACTCAAAGCAAAAGTAAAAATTGCAAAAGACTTACCGAAAGATGAGTTAGAAAAAGTTGGACTGGAAGCAGTAAAAGTTGAAGGAAATATCGTCAAAGTTATTGCAATTCCAAATAAATTGGTAAATATTGTAGTTAAGTAAAGTAGGTCTTTCAAACAAGACTGTTGAAAAGAGACGGGGCAAAGGCCCGACAATAAAAACACTTAATCATGTGTATAAGAAAATACACAGATTAAGTGTTTTTTTACGCGTTTTGGATGAATTTAGTCTTTTTTAATTTTGTCCCTGACTTTATATAATTCTATCTTTATTACACAAGACATCGTGTTAAAGAAAAATTATGTAAAATTTTTCAACAGTTTCGACTCAAATTCACTGTAAAGGTATGAACGATATTTTTGATGAGAGTTAACTATGTCAATGGCGTTTGTTCTATGTTTTTAGGAGATTTAGGGTGAAATGGATCAAAAAAGTTCATTTCCTACATTGTATCCCAAACCTTGCTCTTTTTACACGCCTTACACACAGTATGAGAAACAAAAAGTCAGGAAACTTGTGCATTTTTTGCTACAATAATTAGTGAGTTTGCTGTTTGATTTGAGATAAAACCGCAAATGATTGAATGAGAGAAAGAGGGAGTCATGCCTTTTTATACAACGAACGACGGCGTTCAAATTAATTATCACAGTTATGGTCAAGCAGGAAAGCAGGCTCTGGTTTTTATTAACGGTTATTCTGCCAGCGAGGTGACTTGGGCTTTTCAAATCGATTTTTTTGTTTCAGCAGGTTATCGCGTTATCACTTATGACCATCGTAGTCATGGGCAGAGTCAGGAAGTGGATTATGGAATGACTCTTCACCGCTTGGCTACAGATTTAGAGGAACTCATGACTTTTCTACAGTTGGAGAAACCCATATTAGTCGGGCATTCGATGGGGGCAGCAACTATTATGGCTTATGAAGAACTCTTTACAGATGCGAGGTTGACGGCCATTGTCACGGAGGATCAGGCACCGACATTTATGAAAGCCAAAGATTGGATGGACGGAAATACGGGAAAAACACTGGGCGAATTAGAACATTTTATCAGGGACTTTCCACGCACAAAATTAACGAATCGTCAACTCACAGGCCAAGTCAAGCGGGTTCTTGGAAAGGGCATGCTTCCTTTTGATTTTCAAAAGCACCAAGATTTATTGCAGAACGTGATTACACAGGACTGGCGGAAAAATCTTACAAGAGAGCGCGTGCCGCATCTTTTCCTTGCTGGCGGTCACTCGCCAATCTTTCCACCAGAGCATGCACAAGCTGCTCGCAAGCTCCAAAGGAATACACTCTCAGAGGTAAGTGTTTTTGAAGATTGTGGACATATTCTTCATGTTGAGAACATTGAGGCTTTTAATGAAAAACTCCTTACTTTTATTGAAAAGATAGTGTGAAAAGACTGGAATTAAAGGGCGAAATTATCTGAAATCAGCTAAAATATATAAGCAAAAAAAACGTTCCATTTTGGTTAGAAAATCGAGCGTTTTTTTCTTTTTGAATTTCTCTCAGTTTTTGAATTTTTCCTTATCCGTAAGCAGCATCTTATCTTCCTGCGCTTCCAGGTACTCTAAGAAGATTATTTTGAGTAAGGCTGCCACAGGAACTGCAACAAACATTCCCAAGATTCCGAAATAAGCACCGCCTATGGAAATAGAAATGATAACAATGATGGGATTAACGTTTAAAGCTCCACTCATTAGTTTCGGACCAATAATATTACCATCGATTTGTTGGAGAATGATGAGCATGGTGATTGTAGCAAGCGCTGCTTCCCAGCCACCTGTAAAAAAAGCGATAAGCATTGCAATGAGAGAGGCAAAAAACGAACCAAAATAAGGAATCATGTTTCCGATACCGATAAGCAAACCTAAACCGACTGCGAAAGGATTGGTGGCAATTCCAGTGAAGTGCATGATTGTCAGTAATAAAGTCGATAAAATCCAAATGATACAGGCATCAAGAAATTGAGCAGAAATAAATTTATAGAAAATGACATCGGTTTGTCGAAGATAGTGTTTGATTGTCCTTAAGTGCTCCTCCTTTGTTGAAATGCGTCCAACCCGTGTGAGGAGTTGCAAAATGCTTTCTTTGTAAAGCAAGAGATAAATGGAGATGATTAAACCAATAATCAAACGAAAAACTTGTGAGGCTAATCCCAAAGTGAAAGTGCTTAAGGACTCAATCCCGCTACTGATGTAGCGTGCAGCATCTTGCGCTGTAAAATTATCTACAAAGTAACGAATGGATTCTTCAATGTTGAGAAAATTATCCAATTCTTGAAACTGATTACTGTTTAACCATTGGGAAATATTGTGGTAAATGTTGGGTAATATACGTAGAAATTCGGCCAAATTTCGCACCACAAGAGGAAATAGATAATAAAAACTAAAAAAGAGAAGAAGCAGAACAAAGATATAGACAATAAAAATACTGAACTGCCTCGCATGGCGATGAATAAACTTTAAGTTTGTTTGTTTCAGAAGTAGAATCAGTTTGTTGACAGGTTTATTCAAGAAGTAGGCAAAAATTGCGCCAAAAAAGAGTGGCGACAGTATTTGCAGAAAATGCCCAATGCTTTTAGCAATGGGATTCATATTTGATAAGATATTAAAAAGTAAAAAGACTGTGAGAATAAAAAGTAAGCCATTGAGCCAAAGGTTCCAGTTGAACTTTATTTTTTCCAAGGGAGATCTGTCCTTTCGGTTGACTTTTAAAGAAAGTCTTTCTTTTATTTTAATATCATTAGAAAATCCTGTCAATTGTTTTAAGAAAAAACACAGAAAGTCGTCTGTGTCTATAAATAAATTTGGCAAGAAAAACTAGTGGTTGCGATAGTCAACAATCTCAATATGTGGTGCTATTTTTTCCCCGTCGCCCATGATTTCAATCAAATGGTTAGGCGTCATACGGACATACATATTTTCGTCAAAGTACATCATTCCCCAAGCTTTACAATAGAAGTCGCCTAGAGGAGATTCTATTCTCCCATCAAAAACAGCAGGCACTTCGCCCTTATTTACCGCAACAATGCGATAGCGAGTAATACCGCAGCAAGTACTGGCAACAGTTTCATCACTTAAAGTATGGTCAAAGTCTAAGACAAAATCAGCGGGCTTATCCTCAATCATGGCTAAAAGTCTCTGTGTAATTGTGTCATCAAGTGTAATTTTCATAGTTTTATTTTACTATGAAATGTGAGAGATTGCACAGAAGAAGATTAAAATTAAACAGAAGAAAGCACTAAGTGGAGATGTAAAATTTTGTCCTTTTTTATAGGACTATAAAAATTTTAAAAAGTCTAGTTTTTATAATAGTGCTGTGCTTTACAAAGTGACGTGAAAGCGATATAATGTTAGTTGGAAATTTTTTTCATTATTATACTATAAGTAGGAGACCGATTTTAAATGACTAAGAAAAAAATCGTGGTCATCGGTGGTGGTGTTGCTGGGGTTCATGCAACACGTGAGCTTTCGAAAAAGCTTAAAGCAAATGCTGACATCACTTTGATTGACAAACACAGCTATCATACATCTATGACTCAGCTTCATGAAGTTGCAGCAGGACGTGTGCCATTCACAACAGTTCAATACGACTTCCAAAAACTTTTGGGAAAACGTAAAAATGTGAGCCTTGTAACTGATGCTGTTGTAAGTCTTGATAAAGAAAACAAAAAAGTTATTACAGAGCACGGAAGCTATGATTATGATTACGTCATTGTCGCTCTGGGTGGGGAACCAAATGACTTTGGTGTGCCAGGTGTTAAAGAACACGGCTTCACACTTTGGTCCCTTGAGGATGCTATGCGCATCAAACGTCAACTTGAAACTGTTGTCCAATACGGTTCAACAGAAGTTAATGATGAAAAACGTCGTGCACTCTTGACGATTTCTGTTGCAGGTTCAGGCTTTACAGGGATTGAAATGGCTGGTGAACTGATTGACTGGCGTAAAAAAGTTTCAACAGATTGGAAGATTCCAGAAGAAGAAATCACAATTAACGTTGTTGAAATGATGCCAACAATCCTAAACACATTGGACCGTAAGCAGGCAGATAAAGCACATGCCTACCTCGAAAAGAAAAATGTCAATGTATTAACAAATCATGGTATTGTTGAAGTTGCAGAAGACCACATCAAAGTAAATGTTGGCGGACGAGATGAAGAAAAAGTTCTAAAAGAAATCCCAACACACACATTGATTTGGACTACAGGTGTTCAAGGTAATACAGCAGCGCAAACTAATCTCAATGAAACAGAACGTGGTCACCGCCTCCAAGCCAACGAATTTATGCAAGCTGTTGGCTTTGAAGATAAAGGAATCTATGTAGCTGGGGACGTTTCAGGTTATATCGAACCAGATACTGGCCGTCCAACACCACAAATCGTTGAAGCAGCAGAGCAAACAGCACATACAGCAGCTTCGAATATCATTGCAGATATTAATGGTGGTAGCAAACACAAACACGTAAGTAAGTACCAAGGAACAATGGTTTCGATCGGTTCAACTTGGGGTGTAGCTAAAGTCGGCAGTATGCGTCTGACAGGCTTCTGGGCGATGCTGATGAAGAACATCGTTTACTTTATCTACACATTGCAAATCCGCTCAGCACACTATTTCTGGCGTTATGCATTGGATGAAGTTTTCCGTACAAAAGATGGTCGTAACTTCATGCGCGGTCATACTTCACGCTTAGGTAATGTTCTCTGGGCTGTACCACTTCGTATCTTCTACGGTCTCGTTTGGTTGACAGAAGCAATGAAGAAAATCGTTGGTGAAGGTCAGCTCTTTAACCCGACAACTTGGTTCGGTAAAGGCTCTTGGTTTACGGACGATCTTAAATTCCCGTTTGCTTGGTTGCAAGAAGTACCGAAACATGCAGATGCTGCTGCTGGCGCAACAGGTGAGGCAGCAACTAAGGCAGCTGAAGCTGCTGCTGGTGCAACAGATGCGGCAGCTAGTGGCGGTGCTGAAGCGGTACATAAAGCAACAGAATGGGGACTTTCATACGCTTATGGAACAGATCCAATGCCAGTCTTTGAAAAAGTACCAAACTGGATGGAACCTTTCTTTAAATTCATGATTCCAAATCGTGATGTCGCTTTATTCATGCAAAAATTCATGTCTATTGTTGAAGTTTTACTTGCTCTTGCAATCATCTTTGGTCTCTTTACTTGGATTGCATCAGGCGTAACTGCGGCCTTGACAGTGATGTTTGCACTTTCAGGAATGTTCTTCTGGGTAAATATCTGGTTTATTCCAGTAGCCATTGCCTTGATGAATGGCTCTGGACGTGCCTTTGGTTTAGACAAATGGGTTCAACCTTGGATTCAAAAACTACTTACCCAAATATGGTATGGGAAGTCTCGTTCCATCTATAAAGGACGTTAATTTTAGAATAGCTCTTAGGGAGCTATTTTTGTTTGCAGCAGTGGCAATCTTTCTCCTGAAATTGATTCTTGATCATTTATCAGATATAATAATAGAGTGGTTATCTCATATGCGTGCTCTTCTATTTCTCAGCAGTTACGCAAATATTTATCAAAGGACGTCCAAGATACCTTATGACATTTAAAACTTTTTTAGAACTTGTCGAAATTAAAACAAAAATTGCAAGTATTTTTCCCTATATCATTGGTTTGCTTTTCAGTTTGAGCTATTTCAAGTCCTTTAATCTTGCCTTATCTCTTCTGTTTTTTCTTGCCATGTTAATTTTTGACATGACAGTAACGGCTATTAATAACTATCAAGATTTTCAAAAAGCGAATGATGAGGTGTATAAAAGAGAAGAAAATATTATTGGTACAGCTAAGCTGGATCCCATGTTTGTTAGGAATCTCATCTTATTTATGCTTGCTCTAAGTCTTTTCTTGGGCTTTTTCCTTGCCTATTTCACAGGCTGGCTCTTTTTATTACTAGGAGGAATTGTCTTCTTTATTGGAGTCTTTTATACGTACGGACCCATCCCTCTTTCTCGCATGCCTTTGGGGGAAATATTTTCCGGTGGAACGATGGGCTTTGGAATCTTTGCGATGGTCGTGCTTGTGAACAGTGCACAACATCCCACCTTCAAGCTTAATCTTAACTTTTCGAGTGATTCCTTTACTTTTTCTGGAAGTATGCTGGGAGCAGTAGCGATGATTGTTGCGAGCTTACCTCTAGTCTTGACAATTGCGAACATTATGCTGGCTAATAACTTACGTGATCTGGACACAGATATCAAAAATCATCGCTACACTTTAGTTTATTATATAGGACGTAAACAAGGGTTTCAGCTTTTTCAGCTTCTCATGTATAGTGCGTATCTTTTCCTTATTTTAGGCTTTTTCCTTGGATTTTTTGAGTGGCCTACACTATTGACTTTACTTTCATTTCCTATAATCAAGAAAAATTTAAAACGGCATGCAGCAGAAGTTCCAGCTCCTCATAGCTTTGTTTATTCTTTGAAGAACATGGTGACTTTTAACAGTTTTTATGCTCTGTCTTTACTTTTGGCGATTTTTTGGCAAATATTAGTAAAATAAAAAGGAGGAGGCTGGGACAAAAGTCCAAAATAATGGAAAATCGCTCAATTACGGTCATTAAGAATGTCGTGGTTGAGCGATTTTGATTTTTTAGTTTTGGACAAAAACAGTCAAATTTCGACTTTTGTCCTAGCCTATTTTTAGCTTGACAGAAATTCAGTCAATAACGTTATAATCATACTCGTCTTCCTTGATTTCTTGTGCAATACCCAGCCAAGACATCCAGCCCAAGTGGACACCAATGAAAACAATACCCCATCCGATAGCAAAGTTCAAAAGCCAAGGGTGGATAATTTTCAGTGAAGTCAGCTTCATTCCGGCATAAGCAATGATAGGCCCTGACACAAGAAACCAATTGTATTTGTTTTTCATATATTTTTTCATTAAACTTATTAGTCTCCTTAAAAAAGTATAGAAAGAGATTCCGTGAAAAATCAATTAGATTTTTGCATACAATTATTTTTGCTTTTTTTCATTTCTTTTCGTTACTTCCCCCTTCTCTTTCATCGCTTTCAAAATCACCGCTGTGACTGTTTTGGAGGAAATGAAGCCACCAATGCTACAAAGAGACAGCCCTACAGTAAGATTTAAAACTAGGGTTTCAAACATAAAAATGGACATTACCATGATACCAAGTGAAAGGATAAGGCTACCTATATACAAGAGTATGTTTTGTTTTATTTCCACTTTCATTAGGCTAAAATATATCCGTCTAAGCGACCATCATCGCGGTCAAGTCCCCAAGTAATGGCACCACCAATGGAAATTCCTGCAAGTGTGGTAGCTAACCTGATTGCAGACATGATTATCCCTGAAACTCCTATTCCCACTCTACGTAATATTTGGCCTTGGACTACACGAGTGATAAGAGTGCGGTGAGTTTGGAGGAGAGAGGCCAGTGCAGCACGGCTTCGGGCAGCTGCACCAATCCCAACGGCAATGAGTCCTACATCTATAACAGTACCTATAAAACGACGGGAATTCCACCAATTTCTTCCGAATCTGCGAAGAAGAGGATTATATCCAGTAAGACTTAAATACTCCTCCAAAGCTTTTGAAACTCTTTCTTCATCTTCAGGGGTGATTGTCAATGATTCAATTTCGCTGTGACCATATTTTTCTTTGATATAGTCAAGGGCTTGGTTTGATTTTTGTTCCTGCGCCACATATTCACTTGGCAATTGTATCGGTTGATAAATTTCAGCTTCATTTGAAGTTTCTGAATTAACTTGTTCATCAACTTTCACATCATTCGCCTGTACGACTCCAACAACAGGGAGACCAACAGCTGTAAATAAAACTAGGCTTGCTACAAGTACCATGATAAATTTTTTTCCTTTCAATTCGATACTAGAGTTTTTCTAGCAGACTTTGGTTGTAACTGCCTTTAAAAAAATTGTTCTCCTTTCTGGAAAAGGCTTTCATTTCACTTTATAAAAATGTTAACAAGTTAGACTTAAGCGAAACTGAATTGTTCGTAATATTCAGATTATTTTATGCCATTTTTGGCACATTTGATGAGAAGTGAAAAGATTTGTGTCAATTTTTTTTAAGGTCAAGGTTTTAAATCTGCTTGATCGATCAAGGACTGCTCTCTAAAGTTAGACAGAGGAAAACTTCCGATTTCGTATGAAAGTCTTTAAAAATTTTTAACTCTATATCAAGAAGAACTGTTGAAGTTACTCTATTGACTGCTTTGTTAAAAATTTGTTAAAATTAAAGAATGAACAGAGGTTACGCACGATGTAAGACAGTGATAACCTTTGGAATTATTTTAAAATTTTACAACATAAATAGGAGGACTTATGTCAAACTTAGTTGCCAAACGTGTTTCTAATTATGAACTGTTTTTTGACTTAGTTTTTGTACTTGCAGTGTCAAATTTAACTGGACTTTTACATGGAGAACTAACTTCAAAAAGTTTTTTTACTTTTATCGCTGCAAATCTTGTTATCATGTAAATCTGGATCTTTGAAACCTTTTATATGAATAGTTTTGGAGAACGTGATTTACGTGATATTTTGACGATTACAGCTCTGATGTTTGCGGTTGGTAATCTCTCCTTCCATATCAGCACAGATTACAGCGCTCATGCCCTTCCCTTTGCTTTTCTTGTCACTATTTCTTATGGTATTATTGCGCTTCAATATGTTTTAAGAGGGAGGGCAAGTAGCTTTACTCATGAGATTAAGCACGCTATTAGATTTATGGGAAGTTTGACCCTTATCTTTGCTCTTAGCTGCGTAGCGATATTATCGAATTTTTGGTTTTTCAATGAATGGTCACTTTTATTCTTTGTAGCCCCTATATTTTTGCCACTTGTTTCACATCGCAATTATGATCAAGCGCGGATTATCAACTTCCCTCACTTTTTAGAGCGGCTGCAACTTATTACCATCATCACGTTTGGAGAAACGGTTGTTGCTATTTTGAAAACATATCAAGATGATATTCTTATTGGAGGAATTTTCTTTTTTGGTATGGCAAGCCTATTTTTTCTTTATATCTCCCAAACTTTTCTCAATATTAATCATCATCAAAGAGTCAGAGTTACCTTGCTTAGCTATGTCCACAATGCTCTTTTAATTGGGCTTAATCTCTTTACTGTTGGTATTGAAGCGATGTCAAACTCGCATCATAGAGAGCTTGGTGCGACGTTTATCATTATAGGAATAGCTATCTTTTATTTGGCTTTGATGGCGACAAGTACCTACAACCAAGAACGCTATCGTCTGACCTCAGTGGGAAGTCTGATATATGCTCTTTGGATAAGTCTTGTTTCACTTACTCTTTATATCCTAAGAGAACAGTTCCTTCCCTTTATAATAGTCTTTTTGATTGCGATGGTTATGAATGCTTGGCTGTTCATATATGAGAGACAGAGGAGACTGAGGGACTAGATGTCTTAAACTTGTGTCTTGTTAAAGAAATTTGGTTATTAAATGAATGGGATGAGCCTCATGTTGTCTAAGTTGCTCCACTATAATTCCTTTTTATCCTGAGTGGTGTACCTTGCTAGAGGAGAAAAAGTGATCTTAATTAAAGTCTAATAAAAAAATCGGTGAGCCTAAAGGACCTCCGATTTTTCTTATGTTATTTGTGGCTGTTTGCTAACTCGCGCTCTAGAGCCAATCTTTGAACTTTCATTGTGGCTGTACGTGGTATCGCATCATAGTCCATAAGGAGTGGTTCATTTAGGAATGGCATGTCAATGATGGAAGACCACCAAGCTTGCCAGTCCATCTCCTTACCTTCCGCAAGCGCCAAAATAGGTTGAGGATGTCCAGAAGCATCGCGGATAATAATCACTTCATCAAGGAAATCGTGTTGGTCGAGGAGAATATCTTCAATGGCTAAGTTTGACTCCACCTTGTCGATGAGGTCGACTTGACGGTCATAGAGGAAAAGTACACCGTCTTCATCCATAATTCCCCAGTCGCCTGTATCCCACCAGTCGCCATAAACTTCTTCAGCAAAACGATCGTCTTCTTTATAATAAGTGAGTGCACGTCCTTTAGAGAGAAAATGAATATGACCAGGTGTGCCTGCAGGGACAACATTTCCATCAGCATCTGTCACACGTGCTTGGGAGAGACCAGGCATGCCGATCCCCATTTCACGTGCATTTGTAGCTGGTAAAGTGCTCAGACGATGTTTTTTCCAGATCATTGGACCGCATTCAGACTGGCCATAGATTTGTAAGAAAACAGGATCTTCCTCTTTAGAAGCAGCGAGGAAGGTATGCATCGTATCCTTGTTAATCGCATCAAAAGTTGAGTGGAGATAACGAATAGAAGCAAAGGCATCGGGTGTTTCTTTCACGACATTTGCCAAACGAACAAAATGGTTGGGATGTGTTTCAAAAGCCGTAGGACGGTATTTTTCAAACATGCTAATGACTGTATTTTTTTCTAAATTCGAAAGGGGCATAAGGTCAAAACCGAAAGTCATGGCTGACGATATACCAATGTTGAAACGGGAGTGAACCGGTGAAATGTGGAAGGCTAAAAGAGAAGATTTGTTTGGCATCCAATCCATAACTGTACGTTGCAAGACCCAGCGCCAACCCATAGAATGCGCAGAGTGCGCAATCAGTTTCGGAATCCCAGTAGTACCCGATGTATGTGTGAGATAAGCAATCTCATCCGTAGCCAATTGTTGATTGGCGATTTCAGGACTATTGGTGATTGAAGCAAAGTCAGAAACGAAGAGTTTATGGTCTTCCTTAACATTTTTCAATTCATGAACCACAGAAGCTATATCTTCATCAAAAATGAGCCAAGGGTTTTCAAGACGTGCGGCTAAGGTATCCATTACCGGTGTAGAAAAGTGATGGGAAATCATTGCTGGAACTGCTCCAAGGTAGGACACAGCAACAGCAAGAAGGTAAGTATCAAAGGCACTTGATTTAAAAATAATCACCTTGTCTTCTTTTTTTATTCCTAAGGCTGCCAGACTATAAGCTTTTTGTAATACTGCTTCGTGAACGCTTTGATAACTTGTCTCAAGATCTAATTCAGGGAAAGCGTTTAACTTTTTATCAAAAATAAAACGACTTTTGGGGAACTTTTCAGCGGCTTCTTTGAAATTTACATAAAGATTCAGAGGTTTGTGATTGAATTTCATTAAAATCTCTCTTTCTATTTTTCTAAAGTTTATTATATCACAAACTCCCTGAGAGGGATGAAGAAAAAATGTCTTCTTTTTGTTTTTGATCATGCAAGAATAGTCTGAAAAGTCTGCGTAAAACAGGAAAATTAGCAAACTTATCTTTTTACTAAAAAGCCAGTTATAGATAGATATGAAAGCGCATTAATGTTATAATTATCTTTGGAAGAAGTAGTTTCGTTGATTAGGGAAAAATTTACGAAAAAGCTTTGCTCAGCAAAGCTGCGGAGGAAATATGGAAAATTTACGTTACAAAAGTGTATTTGACATTATTGGCCCTGTAATGGTTGGTCCCAGTAGTTCACATACTGCTGGTGCCGCCCGTATAGGTAAGATTATTCGTTCAATTTTTGGCGAATTACCGGAAAAAGTAGAGATTCATTTATACGAAAGTTTTGCTAAAACTTACCGGGGACATGGAACAGATGTCGCTTTGGTTGCTGGTGTTTTAGGCATGGATCCAGATGACCCTCGCTTACGTGATGCACCACGCATTGCCCATGAAGAAGGCATGGAAGTGACTTATATTCCTCATCCAGAAGATAAGGCAGATCATCCTAATACAGCACGCTTGATTTTAAAAAAAGGCGACCGTGACATGAGTGTCACAGGGATTTCTATTGGTGGGGGCTTGATTCAAGTGACCGAACTCAATGGTTTCGACATTTCTATTTCAGCAGGGATGCCAACCTTTGTTATTGTCCACCAAGATGCACCAGGTATTTTGGCACGCTTAGGAGCTATTTTTGAAAAGCATGATATTAACGTGGCACAGATGAATTTGACACGTGAAGCTAAAGGTGAAAAAGCGATCATGATTATGGAAGTAGACAGTTTCGATGTCGAAGAAGCTTTTGAGGAAATGAAACATATTCCGAAACTTTCTGCTGTAAATTTCTTTAAATAAGGGGGAATTATGTTTTCAAATGTACAAGAACTGCTTGAAGATGCAAAAGCATACCCATCAATTGCTGAATTGATGATTGCAGAAGAAATAGAACAAACAGGAGCAAGTCGTGAACAAATCATTGAGATGATGGAGCACAACTTAGCAACGATGATGTCATCGATTGAGGAAGGCCTACTTGGAAATAAGTCAACAACAGGACTTACAGGTGGTGATGCCAAGAAAATGGATGAATACATTAAGTCAGGAAAAGCGATATCAGGCGATGTTATTTTAGGCGCAGCGCGTGATGGCGTAGCTGTAAACGAAGTCAATGCTCAGATGGGACTCATCTGTGCGACACCGACAGCAGGCTCTGCAGGATGCTTGCCCGGAGTGCTCTCCGCAGCGACGAAGAAGTTAGGGCTCACACATGAGCAACAGGTGGAATTTATCTTTACAGCCGGTGCTTTTGGTTTAGCTATCGCAAACAATGCAACGATTGCTGGTGCTGAGGGCGGCTGTCAGGCTGAGGTAGGTTCCGCATCTGCCATGTCGGCAGCAGCTTTGGTTATCATGGCTGGAGGAACGGGAGAGCAAGCAGGCGTGGCTTTAGCACTGACCCTTCAAAATATGTTGGGCCTGATTTGTGACCCAGTAGCGGGCTTGGTAGAAATCCCTTGTGTTCACCGTAACGCCATGGGAGCTTCACAGGCGATGATTTCCGCAGACATGGCTTTGGCTGGTGTTAAAACAGTCATACCAGTAGATGAGGTTATTACGTGTATGTACAATGTAGGGCGCTCATTACCTTCTGCTCACCGTGAAACTGGTGAAGGTGGCCTTGCGGCAACGCCAACAGGACGTGAAATTATGGAACGCATCTTTGGTGACGGAAAATAATAATATTGAAAATAAACGACCCTTTTTGAAAGTCTATACTTGCCTTAAAGGGTTTTTTTATTTATAATACAGAGTTCTGACTTGACTTTTATAGTTTACGAATGTAAACTATAGTTATAGTAAATATTTATAAGGAGTGCCAATGAACGAAGTAGAATTTAATATATCTAACGCGGAATTGATAGTGATGCGCGTTATCTGGTCGCTTGGTGAAGCACGAGTTGATGAGATTGCCTGTCAGATTTCCCCTAACTTGGATTGGTCTTTGGCAACGGTTAAAACCCTGCTGGGACGTCTGGTAAAAAAGGGAATGTTAAGTACTGAAAAAGAAGGGCGTAAGTTTGTCTATCGTCCTTTGATGGCAGAATGCACAGCTATTCAAATGATGGGACAGTCTTTACTTGAAAAAGTTTGTGAAACTAAACAAGTTAAGCTCTTAGCCGATATGATCGCCTTGTCTAACTTGACCTCAGAAGATATAGCAAGTTTGCAAGAAGCGCTAAAAAATAAAGAAACAGTTCAAGAAACAACGTGTACTTGTTTAGAAAATTTTAATTCTTGCAGCTGCCAACACGTCAGCTAATAGGGAGGAGAGAGAATGGAAAAAGAAAAATTTGCAATCAAAGGTATGACCTGTGAGCACTGTGCAATGCATGTGACTTCAGCACTTGAAGGACTTTCAGGTGTAAAATCAGCTAAAGTTTCTTTAAAAAAGAATGAAGCACTTGTCAAATTTGACGCCGAGGTCACTCCTGTAGAGGAGATGGCGGAGGCTGTTAAAGAAGCAGGCTATGAATTAGTAAAATAAGAGGACTGTCCAGAGGGACAGTTTTCTCTGGGAAATAAAGTTTACATATGTAAACTATGGAGGGGTAGAAAATGAAAAGCCAAAACTTTGTCATAACTGGAATGACCTGTGCAAACTGTGCAAATACGGTATCTAAAGCTTTGAACAGCTCCGATAAGATTAAAGAAGCTACCGTAAATCTAGCCACAGAGAAGGCAAAGGTTATCTTTGACGATAATATTAGCGACCAAGATGTGATAAAGATTGTCGAAAAAGTGGGTTATGGTGCGATTGTAAATGACAAGAAGCATCAAGAAAAAATTGCGGCGCAAGCACGTAAACGTGATCGAAATTTGCGTCTGTCACTGGTTGTAGCAACTGTATTGACATTACCTTTGGTAATCGCAATGTTTGAAGGGATGTTGGGTACACACTATCTGATGTTCTTGCACGATCCTGTGTTGCAGTTGATTTTAGCCACACCTGTTCAATTTATTATCGGTTGGCGCTTTTATGTAGGCTCTTATCATGCCTTGAAAAATGGCAATGCAAACATGGACGTTTTGGTTGCCCTTGGAACAAGTGTTGCTTATTTTTCCAGTTTAGTTCTAGCTGTTTTTATGGGACAAAAAAATGCGCTGCATTTTGAGTCTGCCATGGTCATTATTACATTAGTTGTTTTAGGAAAGGTACTTGAACACAATGCCAAAGAGAAGACCACTCAAGCGATTACACGTTTGATGAGTAGTCGAGTGAAAATGGTGCATACAGAAGAGGGAGATGTTCCTCTGGAACAAGTGCAAATTGGTGATGTCATTCAAATCTTTCCAGGTGAGAAGGTGCCTTTGGATGCTATGATTCTTAAGGGCAAGGCTTCCTTTGATGAGAGCCATCTTACAGGAGAAGCATTGCCAGTCGTCAAAGGCGATGATGAAACATTATTTGAAGGGGCTGTGAATCTAGATGGCTCAATCAAGGCAGTGGTGGTTCGTGATGTTAATGACTCAACAATTTCTCGTATGGTCGAACTGATGGAGGAAGCGCAAGCTTCTAAGCCAGATATTCAAAAATTTGCAGATAGACTTTCAAATGTTTTTGTTCCGATAGTTTTGGTTATTTCTCTGTTAACTTTTATTATCACATGGGCTGTGACGGGCGTTTTACTGACAGCGATTATGCATGCTGTAGCAACATTAGTCATTGCTTGTCCTTGCGCGCTGGGATTGGCTACCCCAACAGCGATTATTTCGGGGACTGGATTAGCAGCTAAAAACGGCTTACTTTTGAAAAATGCTAATGCTCTGGAGCTTACAAATACAGTAAAAACCGTTTTCTTTGATAAGACAGGAACGATTACTACAGGAGAATTTGAGCTTTCAAGTTTTGATGGAAGTTCAGAAGACTTTAAAATATTGGCAAGTTTAGAAAAGCACTCCAATCATCCCTTGGCTCAAGCTGTAAAAGCGGAAAAAACTTATGACGTAGAAAATCTCAAAGAAATCGCTGGTCGTGGACTGTCTGCTGAGATTAATGGACGTAGATATTTTGCGGGTAATGCGAAACTCATGGAGGAACAGGGACTTCAGTTTGAGGAAAGTACAGATACCGTTATTTATCTGGCAGACGATGAAAAGTTGCGAGCAACAGCTACTTTCAAATCTGCTATTAAAGCAGAAAGTGTTCAAACAGTGGCTGAATTGAAGAAAGCTGGGATTCGCACAGTGATGTTGACGGGAGATAACGCAAACTCAGCCAAGAAGATTCAAAAAATTGTAAATTTAGACGAGGTGAGAAGTAATCTTTCACCAGAGGATAAAGCTCAAATCGTCCAAGAGACGCCGCATTCTATTATGGTAGGAGATGGTATCAATGACGCTATCGCGTTGGCCAGCAGCACTGTAGGTGTTGCGATGGCGACGGGTTCAGATATCGCCATGGAAGCAGGAGATGTGACCATCATGGGGGGCAAAATCCATAAGCTTCTCGACCTATTTACCGTTTCTCGCAAGACCTTGCGTAAAATTAAGCAAAACTATTTTTGGGCTTTTATTTACAATATTATCGGTATTCCTCTGGCAGCTTTTGGGCTCTTAAATCCCATGGTAGCAGCTGCAGCTATGAGTTTATCAAGTGTATCAGTAATTTTGAATTCTTTGCTCTTGACTAAGGCAAAACTCTAAAATTAAAACACATCGAAACATCGGGGAAGAGAAGGGACTGAGAAGTCTCTTTTTTTTCAGAGCGATAAGCTAGGGGATAAACTCCCTTTTTCTCATCAAACACTCATTTC
>NZ_DKXK01000031.1:18267-42866 GCF_002492185.1 Lactococcus sp. UBA7128 | reverse complement strand
TTAAAAATACAGGTATTTTTATATTTTTATTATTAGTGCTATAATATAAGGGTTAATGTATTATTATGGAGGAACCTAAACATTGGAATACTTAAGGATTTTTCATTATAAAATTACTGAATCAGGTATGAAGCCTAGTGCAGGGAAAATCTATACTGCTGAAAGTGGAGCTTTAACAGAAGAAATTCAAAAATTTTTTAATAAACATGTTAAAGATATTTTAGAATCAAAAAGAACAAGAAATAGTAGGTTTAAAAAAATAGATTCTCCTTTTTTGCAATATTTTGAGGGAATATTTGATTCTTATGATAAGTTTGATCAAAAATCAAAGCTTTTAAATACTCGTTTTTATAATAAATTGGCTCAAGCACAGAAAAAAGATTTTCTACTTATTATATTTGACTCAAGTTATGAAGGGGAAAAATGTCTTGGAGTACTCACAATGGAAGCTAAAAAGGGGCTTCAACTTAGCGGTGATATTTTATCTATAATAAATGATTTGTTACCTGATTCTGGAGCAAAATTAAAAAAAGCAGCAATTGTATTTGAAAGAGAAAGTTTGACTTTTAAAAAAGAACAAGAAACTACTGTCGGTGATGATGAAATGAGTATACGACATGCAGTTGTTATTGATCGTCAAACTCCAGATATCACTAATCATTTTATGGATTTTTTAAATAGTGAAATTATCCCGGATAAACCGACAGAAGTTACTAAGATTCTGCTTAGGGCATTCCCAAAGGTCTTAAGTAAGTATCTTTTGCCAGACTTCAAAAAGAAGGACATACAAAATGAGATAAGAAATATGTTCTCAACACGCAGAGATTCAAATTTTGATAGTATAACTCATACTCTAAAAACTAAATTTCTATCCGAAGATAAACTAGAAAAAGATAGTATTGATGTGGACGATTTGAGTTTGCAAGTTTTTAGAGAAGCTAAAAAACAAAGTTCAGCAATTACTTATTCTTTTACTGCAGAATCCAGTCGATTCTCGAAAAACATTATTAAAGATTTGAAAGGAGGGAAAAATATTAATTTGGTTATCTCAGAAAAGAGCATAGAAGAAGGGGATGTAAAAATTAAAAACCTTGAAAAAAAGATGAACCATATATAATAGTAGAAGTAAAAAGAGATGCAATAAAATTAGAAAAGACAATATAACTTGGATTAGAGAGGAGAAATGAATAATGAGAGACCTATATCATAATATTATTGATTTTTCTTCAAAGCATTCAGATATAATAGAACGTTTCAACTTAATTGAAAACTTGTTAGTGAAACAAATTATTGAGTTTAGTAGTTTACCAGAAGATAAAAATTATTTTATAAAGACTATTGAAGATTTAAACGATAAAATTAAAGTGGAAGTTGATGAAGTTGAGTTAGGCACGAAGGATAGTTTTCAACAGATTAATTTTACGGAGGCAGATATTAAAATTGTTATAACATACGATTTATGCCATACTACACAAATTAATATTATAAAAGAAAAAAATATAAACGAAATTTTTCGAGAAGTGGTCAAGAAATTTAAACTCAAAGATATCAGAAAAATAAATAATGAAATTTTATTAAATTTAATTAATAATAGTGAAAAATACTCACTTAAATTAAAAACAAATTGGGCTGCTTTCTTTAAAGATAAACATTATTCAGAAAAAAAGTCACTAGTCCTTCCGGATTTAATTCCTATGAATATACAGGAGAAGTTCTCCAGAGAAATATTTGAGGCATTTATTGATTTAATTGCTGAGAAAAGAATTGGTGATGATTATCTGATAAGTTTAACTGATAACAAAACTTTGAATTTCTCAAAGGAAAAACTTCCAGATACTCCTGATAACAGCAATATATATTCAATCATTAAATATATTTTTGATGATGAGTATAGATATGATGATAAGCTAAAAATATTCAGAACTATACTTAGTAAAGTGTTAAGCGATACTGAGATTAGAAATATCAATTGGGATAGAATTTTACAGACATTAAAATCTAACTATTCTCTTTTTATTAATGAAAAGATGGAAGATTTTATTAGATTAAAAACCTCTTTGGCTAAACAAGCATCAACGTTAAATCAAGTCGTAGATAAAAGTATTGATAGTAAAGTTGATGAATTTTCCAAGCAAATACTTATAATAGTTGCAACAGTTTTATCTAGTTTTGTGGTTAAAATTGGTAGTAATAACCAGTTCATTCTCATTAGTTCAGCCATAGCGTATGTTGTTTTAATTTTAATTTTTAATCTTATAAAAGGTATTCATTTTTCTTCAATAAGTTTCAAAAAAAGTATGGAAGGCATAAAAAATATAGATAAAAGTTTGAAAGAATTAGAGTATTCGAGTAACAATGATGTATTGAATAATAGTTCAAATAACATAAATTCGTCACTTAAAAAGTTAAGCCTAATTGAAAATTTGCAATTTGCTTTACTTTTACTTATTACTATAGGGTTAATTGCTATGCTTGTTATTGCATAAGAATATTATATAGATAAAGCTGTCAGAAATGGCGGCTTTTTGTATTTTGATATTGAAGGAGGGGACATGACTTTAAGAGCTGACCGAACAGGAGCCCACCGGGTAGGCTTTGACAAGAACAAGAAGCGACTGCTTAAGACACAGAACACTTGCGGGATATGTGGCAAGCCCATTGATAAGAAACTCAAGGCACCACATCCATTGAGTCCAGTTGTTGATCACGTTGTTCCAATCAACAAAGGCGGACATCCATCAAGCATGGAGAACTTGCAGCTGGCTCACTGGACATGCAACAGACAGAAGTCTGACAAGTTATTCAACGTGAAGAAGGAAGAACCTAAGGTAATTGGCAACAGGAACCTTCCACAGAGCCGTGATTGGGCTTCTTACGTGTCTTAGGTATTTCTGGATAAAAATATTAGGAGAGATTTAAAATGCGACAGCGGAAAAATTAGGGGGCGTATCCCCCTCTCCTGGGCTCAGCCCGAGCTTCACGCCGTCACTGTACATTTTTTCTCGCGCGACAACTGAAAGGAGTTGAATAAATGGCCGGAAAAGGCATGAGTTACCTGAAAACAAAGCTGTCTGCTCATAAATCGCGGGTAGATATGCGATATAAGCAATATGCGATGAAACACCATGACATGACGGTTGGAATCACAATCCCGCCAGAAATGAGGGCACGATTTCGCGCAGTTCTGGGCTGGACGGCTAAAGGAGTGGACACTCTGGCAGACCGTCTTATTTTCCGAGAGTTCGCCAATGATGGTTTTGAAGTAAATGAGATTTTTCAGGCAAATAACCCTGACGTTTTTTCAGACAGCGCCATTTTGTCGACTCTGATTGCATCGTGCAGCTTCACTTATATTTCAAAAGGAGATAATGGCGAGGTGCGCTTGCAGGTCATCGAAGCCAGCAACGCTACGGGGGTTATCGACCCAATAACTGGGCTTTTGACGGAAGGTTATGCGGTACTTGAACGAGATGAGCATAATAGCCCGATTCTTGAAGCGCATTTCTTGCCTAACCGGACGGATTATTATCATGCGGATAAATCGAAGGATTTTTCAAGCTACCACAATGCTGGACATCCGCTCTTAGTGCCAATTATCCACCGTCCTGATGCAGTTCGACCATTTGGAAGGTCAAGGATTACGCGGGCAGGCATGTATTATCAGAGATACGCCAAGCGAACGCTGGAGCGTGCAGATGTGACTGCTGAGTTTTACTCCTTCCCGCAAAAATACGCGGTGGAGACTTCTGCTGATTCTGACCCTATGGATAAATGGAAAGCGACTGTTTCAAGTATGCTGGAATTCACCAAGGACGAAGACGGCGACAAGCCAACACTTGGGCAGTTTACAACATCAAGCATGACTCCATTTACTGAACAGCTTAAAACGGCTGCGGCTGGTTTTGCGGGAGAAATGGGCTTGACTATGGATGACTTGGGCTTTGTGTCTGATAATCCTTCCTCTGCAGAGGCTATCAAGGCTAGTCATGCAAACTTAATCCTTGCTGGGAAAAAAGCACAGCGCAGCCTTGGGTCTGGTTTCTTAAATGTGGCTTATGTAGCGGCTTGCTTGCGAGATGATTTCCCATATTTGCGCAGCCAGTTCTCAAATACAAAAGTCAAGTGGGAACCGATGTTTGAACCAGACGCCAGCACCTTGTCAATTATTGGCGATGGAGCCATTAAGCTCAATCAAGCCATACCAGGTTTCATGACTGCGGAAACGATCCAGGACTTGACTGGGATTGTCGGAGGAAAAGCACCAGTCGTTCCAGTTGCTTCAGCTACGCCACTAGCTCAAGCGGTAGATGAGGCGGAGGTATAGCATGGAAGATATAGTTCCAGGACTTTTGGATGCCATTAACGCTGAATTTGATGTTCGGACTTCCAAAAGTATAAAACTTAAAAAAGCCTTTCAGTTATTGCAGGAGGGAAATGTGAGCTATCTTGATGCTCATGATTTTGCGGTGGAAATTAGTCAAATATTGACGGATGTTTTTCGAGAAAATCTTGGTCCAGATATACTTCCAGACGGTAAGATGTACTATAATATTGCTGAGCGAATATTGAATGACACACTGAGTAAAAATCATGAGTTGATTTCTGGTTTTTCTGCAGATGTCCAAACACAATTGAATCAATTAGCAGAGCTTCGTTTAAAAGCTCAAATTCCTGAATTAAATCAAGATAGAATCGATGGTTTGATTAACAGAATTTCGAGTGAGGATTTCGAAAACGTTTCTTGGCTGCTTGGTGATCCGATTGTTAATTTCGGCCAAAGTATTGTAGATGATTCAATCCAGAAAAATCTTGATTTTCAATATAAAGCAGGTCTGAGGCCACGAATTATCAGGAAAGCTGAGAGCAAAGCGTGCAAATGGTGCCAAAATTTAGCGGGTATCTACTTGTACCCTGACGACGTGCCAGATGACATATTTCGGCGCCATCAAAGGTGCCGGTGTTCAACGGACTTTAATCCAGGCGATGGAAAAAGACAAGATGTCTGGTCAAAACGCTGGGAAGCACCTCGGAAAAATGCTAAAATGGAAGCAAGAAAAGATATTGTTGAAGTCAATAAAACCACGCTATATGGAGCACCTAACTCAATTACTCAAATCAATGGCAAGAGAGGTGGTGTAACCAGAAATCATTATGACGAGACAGGCAGATGGGCCAAGCAGATTTCTAATGACCACCATGGATTTCCTAAAAAACACCCTTTTGGAAAAAATGGAGAACATGCTCATGACATTGTTTGGGAAAACGGTAAATTAGTGGATAGGATTGTGCGAGAATTGACAGACGCTGAAAGAAAGGAACATGGTGACATATTATGAATGCAAATAGGCTAAAAATATGGATTGACTCTTTGACAGATGACATCGAGTTTTCTTTCAATGGGAAACATGGTGCGATCATGCCGTTTAATCGCTCAAATATATCGCTTGGATATGATGGTGAGGTTACTGATGTCACTTCTGTAGAGGCAGCCATGTCGACACCATTCATAGAGGGTAAGAACCTGAATGAAATAGCTGAACAACTAGAATTTTAAAGCACCAGCCAAGCGGCAAGGTGCTATTTTTATGCTCATTTTTCCCAGCGAGAGGGTTATCATGCGTGTTAAATGATTGAAAGAGGGATTTTATGACTGCTAATGTACGACTTGGCAATCAGTATCCTACTCAATCGGTAATTATTCCATTTACTGAGTCCAGGTCTGAGGAAGCCATTGGCTTTTATGAGAAAACAGGGCTTGAGAGTTATGAGTGGCAGCGTGAAATGCTTAAGGGCGTTATGGCGGTGGATGATGATGGGCTTTGGGTACATCAAAAGTTCGGTTACTCACTGCCACGCCGTAATGGTAAAACTGAAATTGTCTACATGCTAGAGCTTTGGGCGCTTGAGCAGGGGTTAAGTATCTTGCACACGGCCCATCGGATTTCTACGTCACACTCCTCTTTTGAGAAGCTTAAGAAATATCTGGAGGATTCGGGCTATGTTGAGGGGGAGGATTTCAACTCTATCAAGGCCAAGGGTCAGGAGCGGTTGGAGCTTTACCATAGCGGGGGCGTCATTCAGTTTCGGACCAGGACATCCAGCGGTGGCTTAGGTGAAGGCTTTGACTTTCTCGTCATTGACGAAGCTCAAGAATACACCACAGAGCAAGAGGCAGCCCTGAAATATACGGTCACGGACAGTAAAAATCCCATGATGGTGATGACAGGTACCCCACCGACACCAGTTTCCAGCGGGACTGTGTTTACGCATTTCCGGGAGAAGACCTTGTTTGGTCAATCCAAATATGCGGGCTGGGCGGAGTGGTCGGTGGATGCTGAAAAAGACATTAACGATGTTGAGGCCTGGTACAATTCCAACCCGTCTATGGGCTACCATCTCAATGAACGCAAAATCGAGGCTGAATTGGGTGAGGATAATCTGGACCACAATATCCAGCGCTTGGGCTACTGGCCGAAGTACAATCAGAAGTCTGCTATTTCTGAAAGTGACTGGTCTGCGCTTAAGCTCAACCGGTTGCCGGTGCTTCAAGGCAAGTTATTTGTCGGGATTAAGTACGGGAACGATGGGGCGAATGTCGCCATGAGTGTTGCTGTAAAGACCTTGTCAGGGAAAGTATTTGTCGAAGTGATTGATGCACAATCTGTCCGTAATGGCAATCAATGGATTATCAATTTCCTGAAAACTGCAGACGTGGCTAAGGTAGTCATTGACGGTCAGAGCGGTCAGAGTATTTTGGTTCAGGAGATGAAAGACTTCGGACTGAAAGCGCCAATATTGCCGACGGTCAAAGAGGTCATTAATGCCAACTCCCTTTGGGAACAGGGGATTTTTCAAAAGTCCTTGGCACATATGGACCAGCCTTCATTGACAACGGTTGTGACCAACTCAGAGAAGCGAAATATCGGAACCTCTGGCGGCTTTGGTTATAAATCGCAGTTTGATGATATGGACATCAGTTTAATGGATAGCGCTTTGTTAGCGCATTGGGCTTGTGCAAATACCAAGCCTAAGAAAAAACAACAAGTTAGGTATTAGACGACTAATTTTTTAGTCGTTTTTTTAATACAAAAAATTACCGAACTGCCGGGAAAGCAGGAGAAAGGATTTGACTATGTCAGAATTTAAACCTATCACGTCGCAAGAAGACTTGGACAAAATCATTAATGCTCGTTTGGCTCGCCAAAAAGAGACTATCGAAGCAAAATATGAAGACTATGACCAAGTCAAAACACGGAATGCAGAGTTGGAGACCGAAAATTCTAACTTGCAAGAAACTGTCGCAAAATCTGGGGAAGCTGCCAAAACTCATGAGCAGACTGTCTCAGATTTACAAGCACAAATCGCTAAGCATGAGACATCGCAACTCAGAACTCAAGTCGCGCTCCAAGCTGGTCTGCCATATGATTTGGCGGGACGTTTGCAAGGAGATGATGAAGAGAGTCTGAAAGCTGATGCCGAACGTCTTAGCGGTTTCATGAAACCTAAAGCACCAGCTGCGCCACTTAAAAGCCAAGAGCCTAATCTTGGAGATGGTAAGGACGGCGCTTATAAAGCACTCGCACAAAATTTAAGCACTGAAGGAGAATAAACAATGGTACTTTCAAAAGGAACTCTATTTGATCCAGAACTGGTCTCAGACCTCATGAACAAAGTAAAAGGCAAAAGCTCACTTGCGCTCTTGTCTAAGCAAGTCCCAATCCCATTTAACGGCCAAAAGGAATTCATTTTCACGATGGATTCTGAAATTGATGTCGTGGCGGAGAACGGCAAGAAATCACACGGCGGCATCTCACTTGAGCCAACTATCGTTGTGCCTATCAAGGTCGAATATGGCGCACGTGTATCTGATGAATTTATGATCGCTTCTGAGGAAGAACGTATCAACATTCTCAAAGCATTTAACGAAGGCTATGCCAAGAAGTTGGCGAAAGGTATCGACCTTATGGCGTTCCATGGTATTAACCCCCGTTCTGGTGCGGCTTCTGCTGTCATTGGCAACAATCATTTTGACAGCAAAGTCACTCAGACCGTTGAATTTACGCCAGCAGACCCAGATGCAAACATTGAAGCAGCTGTTGCTTTGGTGCAAGGCTCAGAAGGTGAAGTCAATGGTCTTGCAATGGATACAGCTTTCTCATCTGCTTTGGCTGCAATGCGCACGGGTGGTGATACTAACATCCGTCTTTTCCCAGAGCTTGCATGGGGTGCTAATCCTGGATCAATCAACGGTCTTAAAGCCGACATCAACAGCACGGTGTCAGCGGGCACGGCTGGAGATGTCGCTATCCTTGGCGACTTCGAAAATATGTTCAAATGGGGCTACTCTAAGCAAATCCCGCTTGAGGTCATTCAATATGGTGACCCAGATAATAGCGGTCAAGACTTGAAAGGTTATAACCAAGTTTACTTGCGTTCAGAAACTTATCTTGGCTGGGGTATCATTGACGGAAACAGCTTTGCCCGTATTGTAGACTTGCCCTAAGGTCCCCCAAATTACCCTGAGCGGGGCTGTCTCTACTGACGGCCAGAATGCTGAGCTGACTTGGACTTTGGACGGTGAGTTGCCGTCTGATATTACTAATGTCAAAATAGCTCGCTCTCCTGCTTCGGCAGGTCAAACTTGGGAGATTGTGCTTAATTCGTCAGACCTGGACACCTTTAGTTTCGTGGATACTGAAACATTTGGTGTGGGTAGCTGGAATTATCGCGTAATCTACGAGGATGCACAGGGTAATGATAGGGGGCAATCAAACGCTGCGATTGTCACGTTTCCAGGAGGTGCTTAGATGGCTTTTTCAGTAGCTGATTTGAAGTCTATGTTTGTATCTGGGTCTAAAATGAAGCAACAAATGTTTCATGATCTTATTGATGCGGTTTATCCTAGTGCTGAAAGTCCTAAGGTTTCTGCTGAGCATGATGTGCCCTATTTTAGGATTGAGCGTACTAAGTCTGGTGCTGTCTATAATTATGTGATTGTTGGAGAGCTTAAACCAGCGGAATTCATAGATTTTATGCCGGAAACTGACTACTTATTTGCGGATGTAACTGACTTTCCAGAGCTTGCGTATTATAACAATTCTCCAGCTTTTTCTAATTTGAACGTTATTCAAAATATTATGGGGTCTATTGATACCCTTGTTATGGTACTTAAAAATGGAGGGATTTATCTCAGAAATACTGCATATCAAACATCAATCGCACATGGAGGTAAGTCTTCTGACCCTGATGCTCCAGGACTTGTTACTGCACAGATCGTGGCTCTTATAGGTGATATGCCACTAGAAGGAGAGGAATTTTAATGGCAACAAGTGAAGATTTAAAACAAATGTTTGTATCTGGGTCTAAAATGTACCAGCATATGTTTCATAGTTTGATTGACTATATCGATCAAGTGAAGCAAGAAGCCAAGTCAGAGGTCACGACTGAAATCATGGACATCATTGCCAAGCAACATGAAGTAAGTGAAGTTTCAACGTTCACAACAGCGGACGGTACGGATATTAATTGGTTGAATTATGGAAAAGTTTACTCTATTTGGACTTCTCAGGAAGTTGAAACCGAGTTTGTTATACCCATGAGCGGTCATCAGGTTGCAACGTCTGTAGATGTTCCACCATTAGCTGAATACAAAGGAGACCCGCTGATAGAGCTGGTTTATATTAAAGAGGGTACAATCGTGCTTCCGGCTGCTCTGGCAGAGATTTCAAAAGACGGGGTTTTTGTATATCCAGCTTCGGGCGGTGATATGACTGTCGTTGCAGGGTGGAAGCTCATCGTGCGCAGCGTATTAGTTCTTGACTATACGCCTGAACAAGTAGCTCAGCATAACGCTAAGGTACTTGCTGAGGCAAAAGATGTTCTTGGTGAAGATGCCGTCAATAAATTATTATCTAAAGGAAATGAATGATGATGAAAATATATAAGAATACAAAAACAGGGGCAACTTTTACCACTGCAAGTATCATAAAAGGCGGGGACTGGGTAGAAGTTACTCAAAAAGTAGTCATTGAGCCTAAGGTTGAGGAAAAGGAACCTGAACAGACAGAAGAACTCGTCGAACAGGTTGAGGAAGATTCGAAAACCGAAGTGCCTGACGACATTACCAAAGCCCAAATCATGCAAGAGCTTGATGCTCTCGGCGTGGAGTACAACAAAAAAGCCACCAAGACCGAACTCTATGCTCTGATGATGGCGCAAGGAGAGTGACAATATGGCAGCTTTTGTAACCCTTGACGATTTGAGCAGCTTGTGGCGCCCTTTGAAGCCAGAAGAGCTAGAGCGGGCAGAAAAGCTGCTGGACGTGGTCTCTGATAGTCTTCGCATGGAAGCTGACAAAGTCGGCAAAGACTTGGACGAAATGGTGGCAGAAAAGCCGCCGTTTTTCTTGACCACGGTTAAGTCCGTGGTGGTGGATGTGGTCGCACGAACGCTGATGACCTCGACTGACCAAGAGCCAATGACCCAGACCACGGAAAGTGCGCTGGGTTATTCTTTTTCTGGGTCTTACTTGGTGCCAGGCGGCGGTCTTTTTATCAAAGATTCGGAGCTTAAACGCTTGGGGCTCAAGAAACAGCGAATCGGTGTGAGGGAATTTTATGGGGAAAATTAAAGGCATTACTATCATGTTGATTGACAAGGTCGAGACAGGAAAAGACCCTTTCGGCAAGCCAATTTATTCGGATGTGCCTGTCGAGGTTGAAAATGTTCTGGTGGCTCCAAGCTCAGCTGATGACATCATCAACTCGGTCAATCTTATGGGGAAAAAGGCAGTCTATACTTTGGGGATTCCTAAAGGCGACACGCGCGACTGGGAAGATAAAGAAGTAATCTTTTTCGGGCAACGTTTTAGGACATTCGGCTTCCCTCTTGAAGGGATTGAGGAACTTATCCCGCTAGATTGGAACAAGAAAGTGATGGTGGAACGCTATGGTTAAAAATACTTTTCAATTGAATCGTGCGGGAGTGGCATCTTTGATGAAGTCTGCAGAAATGCTAGGGGTTCTGAACGACAAAGCTACGGCTATAAGAAACCGCTGCGGAGATGGTTATGAACAGGACAGCCATGTCGGGAAAAATCGGGCGAATGCCATGGTCTATGCGGCGACAAGAAAAGCCAAAAAGGACAACAAGAAAAACAATACTTTATTGAAGGCGGTACGGTAGATGATTGAAATTTTAATTTTTGAATATCTAAAAGAGCGGTTATCTGTGCCGGCTTTTTTGGAGATTGAGACGGACATGCCTGATTCTTATGTGGTTTTTGAAAAGACAAGCGGGGCGAAGTCTAATCATATCCTGTCATCTACTTTTGCTTTTCAAAGCTATGGATCGTCCATGTATGAGGCGGCCAAGCTCAATGAAGAAGTTATGACTCTGATTGAAGACATGATTATTTTGGATGAAATCGCAAAAGTTTCGCTCAACAGCAATTACAATTTCACAGATACAGAAACTAAGAAATATCGCTATCAAGCGGTATTCGATATTACACATTATTAGGAGGAAAATTTATATGGCAAATACTGCAAATATTTCGACTGCTAAACCAAAAGTTGGGGGCGCCATTTATTCTGCGCCTTTGGGCTCAGCATTGCCGACAGATGCCACATCAGCATTAGACACAGCTTTTAAGTCTTTGGGGTATGTCTCAGAGGATGGTATGGTAAATGCCAACTCTCCAACATCAGAAAATATACTAGCTTGGGGTGGAGATACGGTAGCAACTGTTCAGACCGAAAAGCCAGATACCTTTGCTTATACTTTGCTTGAAGCGACAAATGTTGACGTCTTGAAAGAGGTTTATGGCTCAAGCAATGTTACAGGTGACCTTGAGACAGGGATTGTGATTACTGCCAATGCCAAAGAGCTTGAGGAGCATGTCATTATCGTCGATATGGTCTTAAAAGGCGGTATCTTGAAGAGAGTTGTTGTCCCTGTCGGCAAGGTCTCGGAAATTGGAGAAATCAGCTATGTGGATGCGGAAGCTATTGGTTATCAGACAACGCTGACAGCAATGCCTGACCAAGCGGGGAATACTCACTATGAATATATCCAAGGGACTGGCACCGTGACCCAAACCGCTGTTATCGGTCAATCAGAAATTGATGGCGATGATGTCATCGGATAGGAGAAACTATGTCTAAAAACATACTTAAAGGCACAACAAAATCGGGATTTCGCTATGAAATTCCAGCACAAAACTTGGACGACTACGAGCTTTTAGAAGTAGCTGCAGAAGTGGACTCAAACATGGCACTAATCCCAAAAATGGTTATTATGCTTCTTGGTGAACGCCAGACCGCAAATTTGAAATCATTCTTGAAAAAGCGAGATGGCTATGTGTCGACTGAAAAAATCGGTGTTGAACTTCATGACATTATGTCTGGGGAACATGAGTTAAAAAACTCCTAGTCCTTGCCAGAATGATAGAGTTAGACGAGGAAGCGCTCATGTGCGACCTTGCAGAGACCTATCACATACATGACTATAGACAGCTACCTGCCAGAAGGATAGCTGTTTTTTCTTTAGGCTTGCGGGACGATTCACGAATCAAGATGAGGTTGAGTGGACAGGCTGTGTCGCTTGATTCTATGCTTCAAGCGGCTGTTCATGACAAGCTCAGTCTTTTGGTCTGGATGAAGACCAAGGACGGTGCGAAGAATGTGAATCGGCCGAAAATGGTTACTGAATCACTCATGCCACAGTCCAAGAAAGAGAATAAAAATGTGTCATTCAATTCTGGTGAGGATTTCGAGAAAACACGCCAGCGACTCTTGAAAGGAGGGCAATAATGGCAACTGAACTAGGAAAAGCTTATGTGCAAATTGTCCCTTCGGCAAGAGGTATTTCTGGAAGTATACAAAAGCAAATCGATCCAGAGGCCTCCTCTGCAGGTAGTAGTGCAGGATTCAAACTCGGCAAAGCCCTTTCGACTGCTGTGGTTGCGGCTGCGGCAACGGCTGTTGCAGGTCTTAGTGCGATTATCGCAGGCTCTATTACCGAGGGCGCTAAGCTTGAGCAATCCTTGGGCGGTGTCGAGACCTTGTTTAAGGAAAATGCAGACAGGGTCAAGAAATATGCATCAGAAGGCTATAAGACGGCTGGTTTGTCTGCAAATGCCTATATGGAGAACGTGACAGGCTTTGCGGCTTCTATGGTTAACTCACTTGGTGGAGATACCAAGAAAGCAGCTGACCTTTCTAACCAAGCCCTGATTGATATGTCTGACAATGCCAATAAATTTGGTACAGACATGGGGCAAATCGCTTATACCTACCAAGGATTCGCTAAGCAAAACTACACCATGCTTGATAACTTGAAACTAGGTTACGGTGGTACTAAGGCGGAGATGGAGCGACTTTTGGCAGATGCTGAAAAGTTATCTGGTGTTAAGTACGACATTTCAAGTTTTGCGGAGGTCACTCAAGCTATTCACGTTATTCAAAAAGAAATGGGTATCACAGGGACAACGGCGCAAGAGGCTGCTCAAACATTCAGTGGCTCATTTGCCGCGATGGCTGCATCTGCTCAAAATGTTTTCGGAGGTCTCGCCACTGGATTCAACTTAGAGCCCGCTCTTAAAGCCTTAGTCACGACAAGCTCAACTTTCTTATTTGATAACCTTATCCCCATGGTGGGGAATGTTATCAAAGCCTTACCCGGTGCTATAACAACCTTTTCCTCAGAGGCTGGAAAAGTTATCTCTGAGCGTTTTGGTATTGGCATTGGCTCAGGTTTGTCAGGTATTGGGCCTAAGGTTATGAAGGCAATTGATCCGATTGTTCAAGGATTTAAAACGGCTTTTTGGCAGTTGCCAGGGCTTTTTAATTCCGTGGTTTCCACGATTGGACCAATCATTGGAAAAATCGGCGAGGCATTTACAAAATTAGATTTTAGCGGTATTCAATCTCTGATTTCTAAGATTATCCCAGCTGTACAAACAGGATTTTCAACCATGATGTCCATCGTTGGGCCAGCCATTGAAAAAGTGGTCGAATCATTCAAAAACATGTGGAATGCGGCGCAGCCACTGATTTCAATCCTTGCTGGCGCACTTATGCCAGCCTTTCAAGTTATCGGCTCATTCTTGGGCGGTGTGTTCAAAGGGATATTGTCTGGTGTTTCTTTTGCATTTGATGCAATTGGAAAAGCAATCACAATCTTGACACCAGTCGTTTCGCTTTTAGTGAGTGGCTTTAGAAGCATTGCCCCCGTACTGTCCAACATTGCGACCTGGGTCGGTACTGTTGTCGGTATGTTCACAGGATTAGGCGGTGCTGGTGGGTCACTGAGAAACATTTTAACAGGTGCTTGGAACGGAATTAGATCCGCAATCCAGACAGCTGGTAATGTGATTAGTTCAGTCATTAACGTGGCCAGAAGCATATTCACTGCTTTCGGTGCAGCAGGCGGAACTTTAAGAGGTGTTTTAAGTACAGCTTGGAATGCTATTAGGTCTGTCATCTCTGGTGCAGGCTCAGCCATTAGCGGTGCCGTGAATGGCATAAGAGGCTTCTTCTCTGGCTTTTCTGGTGCGGGTAATTCTCTTAGAAGCGTTCTGTCTTCTGCTTGGAATGGTATCACTTCGGTAATATCTAACGCCCGAAACACAATCAGCGGTATCATCAATAGCATTAAAGGGATTTTCAATAGCCTGTTTAATGTTAATTTATCGGGGGCAGGTTCTGCCATCATTAATGGTTTCTTAGGAGGTCTTCAAGCTGGCTTTGATAAAGTAAAAGGCTTTGTCGGTGGTATTGCTGATTGGATCAAGAAAAACAAAGGTCCGATTTCATATGATAAGAAATTGCTGATTCCAGCTGGTAAGGCCATCATGAACGGATTGAACAGCGGTCTTCAAGACCAGTTTAAGTCAGTCAAGAAAACCGTGTCAGGAATTGCTCAATCAATTCAGCAAGTCATCAGTGATGAAATTGACACAAGCATTTTCCCTGATGATCCGTGGGACCCTGATTTTGATTTTGGCAGAGGTGTACCAGATGTTGCAAGCGCACAAAGAGCTATAAATAGCTTTAAGTTTGACCAACCAGGCAGTGATAGTGGTAAGACTGAAATACAAGCCCCTATGACTGTTATTGTGCGTGAAAATCCGTCAGAGCGTGAAATCGCACGCCAGCAAAAACTGCAATTTCAACGAGCAGGATTAAAGTTTGTATAGAGAGGAATGAGAAATGCAAATACTTCCAACTATTGAAGTCTTTTATCGTAACGTTTTAGGTGAAGAACTCAGAATGGACCGATTCGGGCCGATTTATTTAAAAAGCTATGAAGGTTTTGGAACTCCTGAAAATGAAGTTTATTCACAGAAAACTTTCGGAAAAAGAGGTCAGAGAAAGACTGGTTCAAGCTCGCTTTCCTATCGAGATATGTCGATCAAGCTCGCCATTAAAGAGCCAAGTTTTGAGGCTTTGCAGGAGCATGAGCGACAAGTTATGCGAATACTTAACCCGGAGCTTGCTGGTACTATCCTTTTTAGAGATAATACGGGCTTTTATAGTATCGATGTCGAGGTCTTGAAGGGCTATGAAGCAGATGAGAGTAATAGTGCCTCAACTGCGACAGCTACACTAGAGTTTCGGGCATTAGACCCGGAATGGCGTGATGAAGATGTCGCAAATAAAGCAATTCCCCTTTCTTTATACAAGAATAAACTAAAGTTCCCACTTGCTATAAAACCTGGTTTTGCATTTGCCACTTTAGTCCCTGGAGAAATTGTAGAAATTAAAAATAGAGGTGACTTTGCTGTGGGCTTTGAACTGGATATTCGATTTAGTGGATTAGTGACTAATCCCCGAGTCTACAATGTCATTACTCAAGAATTTTTTGGTTGGGACGGTGAATTTAGCAGTGGCAGTAACTTATATTTATCTACGATTTACGGAAAAAAGGAAACGTGGTATAAAAGCGAAGATGGTGCTCTGTCAACAAATGCAATGAAAATACGTGCAGTCGGTTCGTCTTTCTTTGAGCTTGATAATATAAATACAAATCATTTGGTAATGCAAGCAGATAGTAATGTTGAACATGCGATATCAAAAATTTCATTCACACCACTAATTATAGGAGTTTAGCAATATGGTATATGTTGAATTTTATAATCGGATAGGTGACACAGGGTTTGATTTTGTATCTGAGGGAATTTTAGAATCGTTTAAAAGTTTAAATATAAATTGGCGTGCTTATAAGCACCACGATTTTCAAATGACAGCTTTATTTAATGAGCACAGTATAAATCTATTAAAAGTTGATACTGTGCTTTTAATTGAAGATTGCTTTTTTTATGTTGAGGCTGTGCGAGTCGAGGATAGTACGACAGGAATGATAAACATATCAGGAAAGAGTCTTGCTGGAAAAAGTACAAAGCGTATTGTCTATCCGCCATATTCTACAAATTCAGTGCGGCCAGAAGTTATCGCTTATGACTTACTTAACAGAAATATGATCACTTCAACTTCTGACAGGCAGTTGAAGTATTTAACTTTAGGTGCAACGCCCAATTTTGGAACAAATGCTATCCCTTATCAAAATAGTTATGGCGTGCTTTCCGAGGAAGTTAACCAGCTTTGTACTGCTTATGAGCTGTGTTTTCGTGAAGTGCCGATTAATCTAGAAAATCCAATTGCTCAGATTGAATTTTACAAAGGTCGGGACTTGAGCGGCATCGGTGGCGTTGAGTTTAACTTGAAATTTGAAAACATGACATCAGAATGTTTTGAACACAGCATTGCTGACTGGGCTACTGCAGCTTATGTCTTTGGTGAAGGTGAGGGTGCTAATCGTAAGAGTGTTATCGTTACCCAAGACATATCCACAGGAAGGCCTCAAGGTCTTGATATAAACGAAATTTATGTGGATGCTAGAGATTTGCAACAAACCTTCCAGAATGATGCAGGCCAACAAGTTACATTAACTGATGAACAGTATCGCGCACAGCTTATTCAGCGTGGAGAACAGTCACTTGCTCAACGTCCATTGATTCTCAATATAAATGGTGATATTGATACTAAAAGTCAGTTATTCAAGTTCAAGAAAGATTACGACCTTGGTGATCGAGTACGTCAAACTAGCGATTTGTTTGGTCTGACAAAAACCGCAATTCTTACAGAAATGCAGGAAACGTGGGATGCGGATGGTCATCATTTAACACCGACTTTTGACAAAGAAAGTCCAACAATATTTGATATTTTGAAAAGGAGAAATTAACATGACTCAAACGAGCTTTCCATGGAATGATGTTGACGGAGACCGTCTCTATGATGCAGAAGATTTTAAACGCTTCTTTGCAGCATTTCTAAAGACAGGGGTTGTCATGTCCTTCAAGGAGGGACTGCGTGTCCAGTCTACGCAAAACGGGATGAATATACAGGTCGGAGCTGGTTCTGGTGTTATCAATGGTCTCTCTTATATGAATGATGAGCCGATTGGAATTCAAGTTGATGTTGCCTCATCTATTCAATCTCGAAATGATTCAGTTGCACTTAGATATGATGCTGGTGTACGAGATGCATATCTGATTTACAAGTCAAGCGATGTGACGGTTATTAGGAATGATACAATTTTTGAATTACAGCTTGCGGTGATTAACGTGCCAATGAATGCGACGCAGATCACCGATGCCAATATCACAGACAAGCGCTCTGACCCGACAGTGTGTGGTTGGTCAACACCTTTTGACAACATCAATGTAGACGGTATTGTTGACCAGTACAAATCTATTTTTGAGCAGGCTGATATTGAATTTCAGACATGGTTTGAAAATATGAAAGACCAGCTTTCGGAAGATGCAGCGGGAAACTTGCAAAATCAGATTAATGCACTAAATTCATCCGCAGTAAAGATAACTGGCGACCAGACTGTTTCTGGCAATAAAACCTTCACAAATAACGTGAGTGTCAAAAACTTAGAAGTTACTGACCCCTTCAACGCTGACACAGCTTCCAAACCTCTGTCTGTACCTATAACTGCAACGGACGACTTCAACAATCTTGTCGTCTATGGACAGTATTACAAGAGAAACATCGCTACTGTGGCTAATCAGCCTCCCGGAGTTTCTGTACATGGACACTTAGAAGTGTTAATCGGAGCTGGTTCAGAGATTATGCAAAGGTATAGCGATTGGGGGACCAACAATGCCGTATATACTAGAAGGCGAGATAATGCTGGCAATTGGGGGGCATGGAACGGAATGCCTTCTTGGAGTGCTTTTGGGAGTATTGCGACAAGTTCAGCAGGTTGGCGGAGAATCGGGAATGAAGTTACTATCCGCATAGTTGGCGGAACGACTGGGAATTTCCCAGTAATAACTTCCGCTGGAACGACTATAGGAACTCTACCAGCGGAAGCTAGACCGAGGGAATCGATAACAATAGCGGCAAGTGGACGAGGTGCTGGAGTCCAAGCGCAGTTAACTATTGAGACAGACGGACGTGTTATTGGTAACCGCTGGGGCGGAAATGATGTGTATTCGCAGCATTCATCAAATATGATGTTTAGCTTATTTAATACTCATAGAAAGTGAGGGAATATGACGAGGAAACAATTAAGATTTGAACTTTGGTTCGGGGTACTGTCTGCTTTCGTGGCTTCGGTGGTGCTTTTTCTTCCACCGTCAAATAATATGAAGTATGTCCGTAACAATCCAGTAGATGCTGGTTTCGTTGCTGATATAGCTATGAATCAAGCCTTAGTGAATGTGATTTTTTCAGTGATGTTAGCCGCAAGCGTTATCCTTATTTTGTCAGTGCTGTTCAAACAGAATAAGAACATCATTGCGATAAGTCATGCAAGCATTGCTGTTTGTTTGTTCATATTGACGATGATATTATCTTTGATTCAGATCATGTATTATACAGAAACGGGAAATACAGTTTCTTTCTCTGGACTCTATATAGGCATTGCTACTTTTTTGGCATACGAAACGATTGGGGGAGACATTGACAGATAAGACTTTAACGGCTGTTTCGATTGTTTCGCCGATTGCGGCAGGTGTGATTGGTACAGTTATTGCCTATATCAAATGGCGCCATAGCCAACGAGAAAGCAAACTCGATAAGCTGACCAGTGAAGTTGAGCAGCTTAGAAACGACATCCACGAAATGCGAAACAAACACTTTGATGAAGTTACACGTTACAAAATAGAAAATGCTGAACTCAAACTTGAACTTAGCAATCTTAGATTAAAAATGGAGAAGTATAATGAAGAATAACATCTCACCGGGTACGATTGCCCGCACGGCGATTTTAGCTCTAGCCTTGATTAATCAAGCGCTGACTTTGGCAGGTCACAGTATCATTCCTGTCAATGATGGAGACATTGAGCAGTTTGTGAGCTTGCTCTTTACGGTCGGTGCTGCGCTTGCGGGTTGGTGGAAAAACAACAGTTTCACGCAAGCAGCGCTTCAAGCGGATGATTACAAGAAGAAACTGAAATAAGGAGGGGAAATGGCAAACCATATCATTATTTATGGCCACGGTGCGGGAGACCCTGGTGCTGTCGGTCATGGTCTGACGGAAGCTAGCTACTACCGTGATAAGCTTGCCCCGTTTATTCGTAAATGGGCAGGGAAGCTTAAAAACAATACGCTGACGGTTGCGAATGAAGCTGAGAATCAGTTTGTTGAAACTCAAAAGGGCAAGGGGATATACTCCATGCGCAACTTTGCCAGCATTACTGAAATGCACCTTGATGCAGCAAGCGGAACAGCAAAAGACGGGCATGTCATCATTGCCAAAGGCTTTGCGCCTGATGCAGCAGACAAGCGCATTAGGGATGTCGTTAAGAAACATGTTGGCTTACGTCCAAATTATCCGGACGGCTTTAGCTATCGTAATGACTTGCTTAACCTTAATGTTGCAGCAAGCCTTGGCATTGGCTATCGCTTGGTGGAGCTAGGCTTCATCACGTCAGCAGAAGACACACAACAAATCACCGCAAACATGGATGCATTAGCTAAAGATTTAGTGCAAGCAATCACTGGCGAAGTTATCGCAGGTGGAACAACAACGCCAGAAACTGGCGGAAATTCAAACAATAAAGGAGAAATTGAAATGTATTTAATTCACGCAATCGACACTGGGAACTGGTACGTATCCAACGGCGTACAGTGCCGTTGGATTAGAAGCGAACGTATGCTTAAAAATTACAAAAACGAATTTGGAAAGCTCAATTTACGTGTAGATAATATGTATAGCACTGAGCTTTACAAAGAGTTTCCTAAAGATAAAATCTTATAATGATTACAATCCCTCGGCTTTGGCTGGGGGATTTTTTGTTTTCTATTTGATATTTTATAGGATAGAAAATTATTTGTGAGTCCTATTTGATAAAATAGCAAATGTGTTATAATATAGTCCTGTTCTTATAGGCAAAAATCTAGTTAACTCTAGGTTTTTTTTGTATTTTTCATAGTTTATACTTGACATAGTTGTACAACTATGCTATAATTAGTACATAAAGTAAAGAAAGGAGAAAAGATGGACGACCTAATAAAAGCCGCCACCTTCGTAAATCTAGTTTTGATAAGTGCCCTAACACTTAAGAAACTAATGAAAGACGAAGATAGCGGCAAGAAGTAACGGCAAGAGGCGAAAGCCTCAAGCTGTTTTCGTGATACCATCTTAACAAATTAAAATGAAAAAAACAACATTACTTATCTTTCTATTTGTTACTTTACTATTTATAGCATTACTTTTTACAAGTTTCTGGTGGGCTTCGGTAATTTATGCTATTATGGTAGGTGCATATAGTATTCTGGCTAGAAGGGGATAAGCTGTATGAGTGATCAAAAGAAACGTAAAGCAATTTATAATCCAGAAGCAGATAAACGATATTTAGAAACACTTACAAAAGAGCAAAGGTTAGAAAAAAATAGACGGGCAGCATTTACTCGAGCTAGGAACTTCATTAGGGATAAAAAATATACTGAAGAAGAATTTCAAGAATTAAAGCAGATAATTGAAGCACATGAAAATGATCTAAAAAAATAATTTGCCCCTTTTTAGCCCCTTCATAAAAAATATTACTAATGAGTGGTATTAATAAAGCATATCAATTTATTAAGGAAATAATGATGAATATAGAAGAAATGAACGCGCGCAAGGAAAAAATCCGTAACTTTTCAATCATCGCGCATATTGACCATGGGAAATCAACTCTGGCTGACCGTATCCTTGAACTGACTGAAACGGTTTCGAAACGTGAGATGCAAGCCCAGCTTTTGGACAGTATGGACTTGGAACGTGAACGCGGTATCACGATTAAGCTGAACGCTATCGAGTTAGAGTATACGGCAAAAGATGGAGAAACCTATATTTTCCACCTGATTGACACACCAGGACATGTCGATTTTACCTATGAAGTTTCGCGCTCATTGGCAGCCTGTGAAGGAGCCATTCTTGTCGTCGATGCAGCTCAGGGGATTGAAGCGCAGACATTGGCGAATGTTTATCTGGCTCTGGACAATGACTTAGAAATCTTACCAGTCATTAATAAAATTGATCTTCCTGCAGCAGATCCTGAGCGCGTACGTGCAGAGATAGAAGATGTTATCGGCCTTGATGCTTCAGAAGCCGTTCTCGCATCAGCAAAAGCAGGTGTAGGTATCGAAGAAATCTTGGAGCAAGTCGTGGAGAAAGTTCCAGCGCCCCAAGGTGATGTTGATGCGCCGCTCAAAGCCCTAATCTTTGACTCAGTATATGATGCTTATCGTGGTGTCATCCTCCAGATTCGTGTTATCGATGGCTCTGTCAAGGTGGGAGATACGATTCAGCTGATGTCAAACGGTAAGGAATTTATGGTGACTGAGGTGGGGATTTTTACACCAAAAGCAGTAGCACGAGACTTTCTTATGGCAGGAGATGTTGGTTATTTGGCAGCCTCGATCAAGACTGTAGCAGACACACGTGTTGGTGACACGATTACTTTAGCGAACAACCCTGCAGCAGAAGCCCTGGCTGGCTATAAAAAGATGAATCCAATGGTCTTTTGTGGACTCTATCCGATAGATTCTAACCGCTATAACGACTTGCGTGAAGCCCTCGAGCGCTTGCAGCTGAATGATGCCAGCTTGCAGTTTGAACCTGAAACGTCACAAGCACTTGGCTTTGGTTTCCGCTGTGGTTTCTTAGGGCTCCTACACATGGATGTTATCCAAGAACGCTTGGAGCGTGAGTTTAACTTGGACTTGATTATGACGGCGCCTTCTGTAATTTATCATATCAACACAACAGATGGTGAAAAGCTGGAAGTAGCTAATCCGAGCGAATTCCCAGATCCGACTCGTATTGACAGTGTCGAAGAACCCTTTGTAAAAGCACAAATTATGGTACCGAATGAATTTGTCGGTGCAGTTATGGAGCTGTCTCAGCGTAAACGTGGAGAATTTGTGACCATGGATTATCTTGATGCCAATCGTGTCAATGTCATCTACCATATTCCATTGAGTGAAATCGTCTTTGATTTCTTTGACAAACTCAAATCATCTACCCGTGGCTATGCCAGCTTCGACTATGAAATTTCGGACTATCGGCCATCACGCCTTGTGAAGATGGACATTCTTTTAAATTCAGAAAAAGTTGATGCACTTAGCTTCATCGTCCACAGGGACTTTGCTTACGAACGGGGTAAAGTAATCGTAGAAAAGCTGAAAAAACTTATCCCACGTCAACAGTTTGAAGTACCTATCCAAGCAACCATCGGTCAAAAAATCGTTGCCCGTAGCGACATCAAGGCCTTACGTAAAAACGTCTTGGCTAAGTGCTACGGCGGTGATATTTCTCGTAAGCGCAAGTTACTTGAAAAACAAAAAGCGGGTAAGAAACGTATGAAATCTATTGGCTCAGTAGAAGTTCCGCAAGAAGCTTTCCTTTCTGTTTTGTCTATGGATGAAGAATAAACAAGATAATAGAGCTATTTCAAAATTTTTTTGCAAGTAGTAAGAGACAGTCAGTGTAACTGTCTCTATTTTTTTTTTTTTTTGAGAAATCGAGATGCACATTAACCTAACTATTATTGAAAATATATCGAATAATTCTCAAAACGTTGAAGAAGTTGAAGCATGAAAAAAGCACAATCCTCCATATTAGGCATGGTAATTTCTTTAAATTGGAGTACTTTTTTAGTAATAGTCAGATTTGTTATGATAAAATGGGGAGTGAGAAAAGCTATAAAAGTAGAGAATTTAATGAAAGCGGGAAGGACATGAACCAGTATTCACTAAAATATTACTCTTTTATCTGTTAAGGCATGGAGGATGCAGCTTTTTAGGAGGAATGAGCGATGATTTATAAAAAGTATGGAGAAGTATTTAAGAAATTACGCTTACAGCATCATCTACTTTTAAGTGATTTTGAACGAGTAGGTTTATCAAAATCAACCTTATCCTATTTTGAAAATGGTAAATCAATGATTTCTTTAGATAAACTGGATCTGGCTTTACAAGAAATGCATACGACTTTTCGTTCCTATATGCTGATGATTAATAATGATGAGGAAGACTACTGGTTATCTCAATTCAAGGAAATTGAGAAAGGCTATTTTAGTAACAATCGAGAAAGGCTTCAAACCATTTATCAGAAAAATATAAAATACGATATGGAAGAAAACCAAGTCATCGCTCTTTCCGCCAAAGCTTGTTATACAAAGCTTTCGCCTGACGAAATAAAGTATATAGAAAACAAGCTCAAGTCTTATCAAGTTTGGCATAGTTATGAAATGTATATTTTAGTAAATACATTAGAAGAAATTAACCCTGACTTGTTGTATCATCTTATGGAAAGAATTTTATCTCAAAATAGTCAGTACTTAAAAGAAATCACAGAATTTAGAAATCTATTGATTAGGCTAGTTATCAGGACAATTCTTTCGCTGATTAGAAGAGAGGAGAAGGAGTTTTCAGAAAGGTTAGTAAAAGAATTAGATAAACTAATGCTTGTGTTTGATACCTATATAAGAATATCTTCTATTTTTGTAAAGGGATGTTGGATTTATAAATTCGAAGATAAAAATATGGGAATGAAACTTGTAAGTAGAACTTTAAAGATACTGTCAGAAATAGATGCCTTAGAGTTACGAGAAATTTTTAAACATAATTTTGAGCAAATAAAATGATGAGTAGACTTTAAAGTACAAATGGATATATCAGAAGAAAGGGGTTAGGCCCTCTTTTTTTATGGAGTCACGTAATTCACAATTAAAACTAGCAGTATTTGAACACTCTCTATGTTCAATATAAACAAAAAATGTTTATGTAAGTTCGTAAAAGGGCAGAAAAAGATAAGGCGATAAAGGAAAAATCTGAAACCAAAAAAGAGCCATAGAGTGAAAATATATCCAGTAACAGTTCGATTTATCGAACTTCTTCTCATAAATGTTACTTAAATGAACCTTAGAACATAGGATTAATAGTCTTTTCCTTATTTTTTTATAGCAAAACAAATGATTTGTATAGACAATTGTATCAGGTAGACCGTTGATTTAATTTATTTCTTATTATAATATAACGGTATAAGGAATAACAAAATGTATTAAAAAGAGAAAGATTAGGTTTATCTTTTAATTA